>DLKT01000034.1 GCA_002477825.1 Caryophanales bacterium UBA7581
ACTATTTCAAAATAACTAACTCCTAAGGCATCTGCAATTTCTTGATAAGATGGTTCTCGTTGATGAACTGCAATAAATTCTTCTTTGGCTTTGAGCGCTTTATAGGCGCGGTCTTTAATTTGTCTTGATACGCGTAAAAATGAACTATCTCTTAAATAACGACGCATTTCCCCAAGAATCATGGGTACCGCATAAGTTGAGAATTTGACATCGTGTTCTAAAGAAAAGTTTTCTACTGCTTTCATTAAACCGACAACACCAATCTGAAACAAATCATCTAAATTATCCACTCGTTTACTGAATTGATTGACAATGCTTAAAACAAGCTTTAAATTTCCCATGATAATTTCATCTCGTACTGCTACATTTCCCTTTTGATACTCTTCAATTTTCTTTCTTGTTTCATCAGAAGAAAGAACATGAAGAGATGCCGTGTCCACACCCGTAATTTCTACCTTGTGTTTCGCCAATGCAAAGATCTCCTTTGCATATAGTTTGGCTAAAAATTATTTATGTAAACCGACTTTAAGTTTTTTTAGTATTTTCTTTTCTAATCTAGAGATATAGGATTGCGAAATACCTAAATAAGCCGCTACTTCTTTTTGTGTCATTTCTTCTTTGCCATTTAAACCAAAACGCATGCTTAAGATTTCTTGTTCTCTCGGTTTAAGTTTTGCGATTTCATCCAAGAGATTTTCTTTTTCATCATCGTGATTCATTTCTTCAATAACTTCATGAGAATCCAGACTCAAGATATCGGACAATAATAACTCGTTCCCATCGTAATCACGGTTTAGGGGCTCATCGAGACTGACTTCATTCTTTTGTTTCGATTTTTTTCGTAAATACATGAGAATTTCGTTTTCTATACATCTTGAAGCATAGGTCGCTAATTTAATATTTTTATCACACTTAAAAGTGGTAATGGCTTTAATTAAGCCGAGCGTTCCAATACTGATAAGATCTTCTAAATTATACAAATTATTTTCGTAGCGTTTAGCTACATAAACCACTAAACGAAGATTGTGTTCAATGAGCGTATTACGGGCTTTTAAAGAACCCTTTCGATATTCTTCAATGGCTTCTTGCTCTTCTTCTTTCGATAGTGGTGCTGGTAGTATTTCTTTTCCATTAATATAAAGAACACTACCTTTAGAGAAAAAAAACTTTTTAATTCTTTCTAAGAGTTTTATCATAATCTAATTTAAATAGGCGTTGAGTAAACATTCACACCCATTAAAATCCTCCTTGCGATCGACAAGTGCAACGTAAACAAACGTCTTTTCGTCTTTTTCTTTTAACGATAATAAAGCTTCCTCTAACGTGATTTTTCCTTCTTCTTGCATCGCTTCATATGTCATGGTTTCTTTCGTATTTTTAAGAGGAAACGGCCAGTTTTTCTTTAAGCAAAAGATGACCGGTACACCTTTGTACTTTAATGTATTTCCCGTATCAAAATAGCAACGGAACTTGGCTTTTTTCCCTTCCACCATTAAAATTGCATCCATTTTATAATTCTTTAGATGATAAATAGCGTCTACCGCTCTTATCACGAAAAATTGAATGACTAAAAATAATGGAATAACGAGTAAACTTAACATACCACGCGGGGCATGAAGGGTAAAAACAAAATGATAAAGGCTAGCATCTTCGGTGATGAGACTCATTAATATGGCTAAACCATAATAACAAAAGTAATAGCATAATAATGGACTTAGAAAGTGTTTCTTAAAAAACAGAACAAAAATTAATACATGAACTAAAAGAATAATAATGGCCGCAATCCACCAGCGGAAATAAATACAAAATATGATAGGACATGTTAATGTAACGAGCTTGAAACCACCCCTTTTTTTGAATCGATTTGTCGACACTCTGTTGACAAAGAATACACTCACTAAGCATAAAAGAATGTGAGCTACCACCATTAAGTCCAAATAGACATTCATGCTGCATCACCTAGATGTATCTTAATAAAAGATAAGGAAATAAAACGTCGAAAAAAAGTGGCAAGCGCCACTTTTTCATTTTTCGATTCAATTGTTATTTTTTAGAAACGATCGCCTTTTAAGAAGTTAGGAAGAATGGATTCATCTTCTTCACTTTCTTCGTCTTCTTTTTCTTCTACTTTTTCTTCAACGATGACTTTTGGCGCAATGGGTTGCACGGTTGGTACGGCGGTAAAGTCATATTCTTCGGCAAAGTCAGTAGCGATAACACTGACGAGCATTTGGTCCGCTAATTCAGGGTTAATGGAAACGCCGAATTTCATATCTAAATTGACACCAGCTGCTTCCATAATACTATTGGCGGCCTCTTGCGCCTCATATAAAGAAACATTGGTACCACAAGTAACAGAAATAATGGCACTTCTTGCGCCTTGAATAGAAACTTCAAGTAATGGAGAAGCAATCGCTGAGGTTGCGGCTTCTTGCGCTTTATTTGGTCCACTTCCCATACCGAAACCAATTAAGGCAATACCGGCATTACGTAAGGTATTATTCACATCGGCAAAGTCAAGGTTAATTACGGCTGGCATTAAAATTAAGTCGGTTACTGTTTTTACCGATTGCGCTAAAACTTTGTCGGATTCGGAGAATGCTTCGGAAACTGGACATTGTCCGTTCATCATTAATAATTTATCATTGGAAACAACG
This sequence comes from Caryophanales bacterium UBA7581, assembly GCA_002477825.1. Taxonomy (GTDB): domain Bacteria; phylum Bacillota_I; class Bacilli_A; order RFN20; family CAG-826; genus CAG-826. The sequence goes on from DLKT01000034.1 coordinate 2,658, forward strand.
ATAATTGCATCCACATTTTCTTTTAATTTGCTTAAGCCTTCTACGGATTGAGAAATTCTCTTCTTTCCTTCAAAGCCAAATGGACGTGTCACAATAGCGACGGTTAAAGCGCCTTCTTCACGAGCAATACGAGCGATGACTGGAGAAGCACCTGTACCGGTTCCTCCACCCATACCTGCGGCGATAAAGACCATGTCAGCACCGCGAACAATATCACGAATTTCATTTTCACTTTGTAAAGCAGCGGATTCACCAACAGCAGGATCTCCACCTGCTCCTAAGCCTTTATAAGAATCGTTGCCTAAGACTAAACGATTACGAGCTTTGGATGTGCTTAAAGCTTGTTTATCGGTATTGGCTACATAGAATTCAATGGCCGAAATATTTTCATCAATCATGCGGTTTACGGCATTATTACCAGCGCCACCGACACCGATAACAATAATTCTAGCAACCGGTTCAAAATTATCTAATTCAGTTCCATCCATCGTTATTTCCTCCTATAATTCGTCATCTAATATATCCACTTTTGTGGTTTTAATCTTTCTTGTTTTTTCACCTGTAGGGGTAGTTTCTTCTTCCATATCTTCTAATGGCTTTTCTGAACCTACAATTAAAATAGCGCCTAGGCAATTAGTAAAGGTTGGATTTCTTGCCCCTAAAGAAGTAGGTACGACCATGCGTAAATCTTTACATTCAAGTTGCTCTTTTAACATGGCACTTAAGCCATGGAATTGCGTTCCACCACCCACTAAAATAATGGGTAGACGAGGAATCGCTCCGCCAAATTGAGTTGCTAATTCATGAATGGAATAACTGAGTTCGTTAGCGTATTCATGAATGGCATTTCCTACAGCTTCACGCCAATCGGCGTAATTGACTTTTCTCTTTTCTTTTTTCTCCTTATTCACTACAGTAAATAATGGTGCTTTAAAGGCATATTCTTGCTCATCAAAGCCAAAGAGTTCTTTGAGTTGTTGGGCATTTTTAAATTCAATTTCAAATTGCGAAACAAGTTTTTCAGTAATAGAGTCAAGACCGCGATACTCAAAAGTCGAAGCAATGACTTGTTTACTTCCGATTAAAGAAATCGTTGTCATTCGTGCGCCAATATCGATTAAAAGAAAATCGTTAGGAATAGTTTTACTTTGTTTAGCGATTGCTAAGGCACAATAAGGCGCTACTAGCATTTTGGCATATTGAATATTAGCTTGTCGATAGGCCTTTTTATGCGATTGGACTAAATGAATCGGTAAAACATGTAATTTAGCTTTAATCGTTACACTATTGGAAGTTTCTCCAATTGGTGGATTCATATGCGTTTGCCCTTGATCTAAGATAAAAGCGTCGGGCAAAATATCAATAATCATGGAACCATCGGTTGTTTTGGCTTTAGAAACTTGTGAAATTACGTTTTCGATATCTAATTTAGCAATTTTTCCTACTGGAGAAACAACACTGGTGGTTTGTGAGTGTTCAAAAACTTCAAAACCAAGAGGAGGAACGATAACGACGTATTTAGAAACAGAATCGTTTAAAGAACTTTCTCCTTCTTTAATAGCTTGTGATATGGCTTTATTGACTAAAGCGGAATCACGAATTTCACCATCAATAACGGCTTTTTCATCCAAAGGGGCCATGGCCTTTTTTAATACGACGACTTCCCCATCTAATACATAACCGACAACATACTTAACTGCGCGTGAAGATATTTCAATCGCACCTATGATATTTGGTTTCATCTTAAGACCCCTTTCTTATCGAGTCGATAACAAGCACTTATTTTCCTTACCATCATAAGTACAAACCGTGCTCGTATACATTAACTCATTTATTGTATCATGATTATAATAAATAACGTTAGTTTTTTTGTCGCTATCAACATTATTTTTTATATTCCATTTAATATTTGCAATAATCTTTTCCCATCGAGATTCTTCTAAAAAGTAGGAGAACGTTTCATCACGAAGTAAAATTCGGTGATAAATTTGATTTTCTCCTAGAAAATAAAAGCCAAAGAATAAGTGTTCTTTATTCTTTGAATAAACGATTTCAAAATAAGTAGCTTCTTTTAAAACGTGGGGTTGAATTTCTTTTAAATGGCGGAAAAGTTCTTTTCTTCTTTCCACATCTTCAATTTCTTTATTTCCAACTTGGGTTTTAAAAGATAAATCAGAAATCGCGATAGGAACGTCATTTTCTTTAAAATCGTAGGTTGAATTTGGATGTTCTTTTTTAAAATTATCTAAAAAAGTATCATTCGAAAGATAATACTTCATTTCACCATTCTCTTCTTTTTTTAAAACCGCAGCGATTTCGTCCACTTTCATCTCTAGTCCAAAAAGTTTCCAAGTAACCGAACAATCATTAATGTATTCTTTCTTTTTTATTTCTTTTTCTAATTTCTTGGCGTCAATAAAAAGTAAAGGAGTCCCTTTTTTATAATTTGCATAGGAAAGGACTTCATCTATAGTTAGAAGATGGTTTCCTTGAATGGTGGTATTTCTTGCTGAAAAGACAGGTAAGAAAGGGGCAATGCAAAGAGAAACGAGGATTAAAGAAAAAACGACAAGACGAAAAATAAAGGATTGTTTCTCCGATTGTTTTTTTTCTTGTCTCTTTTTTTCAAAAGCTGCAATTCTTTCTTCACTAACGCTTGTGAGTAGTTCCTCTTCCATGTCTTTCTAAGTCCTTTGTTTCAATTTCTATTTCAAGTAAAATAGTATATTTATTATATACTATTACCTGAATGAAGTAAACGAAATTCATGACTTCTTTTTTCGAGGCACCTTCTTCAATTTCTAAAAAATTCGCATGTTTTTCACTAATTTTTACTTTTCCTTTTTTGAATCCTTTTAGCCCTGCTTGCTCAATAAAATAGGCAGCTTTCCCTTCCTTTGGGTTTTTAAACGTAGAACCTAGGGTTCGGATTCCTTGCGGTTGATGCTCTATTCGATAGGTGTGATTTTTCTCTTTCGAGTCTAATATTTCTTTTTTATCTCCTTTTTCTAAACGAAATTTAGCGCGTAAAATGATGCCTAAATCTTCATGTTGAAAACGAGAAGAACGATAAGAAAAATCAAGATCCTCTTTTGAATAAATAACGATTTCTCCATTATCTAACATACACATAACATCGATTAAGGTATCGGAAATCGTATCATGAAAAGCACCCGCGTTATTATAGATAGCGCCTCCTACTTCGCCAGGAATATCAATTAAACCCGTGAAATGAAGATATCCTTGCTCTATCATCATTCTTGATAAGACCACTAAAGAAACACCAGCATCTACAATAACGTAATCATTTATTACCTGTATGTTTTTCATAGCGATATGGAGCGCTACTGTATTTTGATATTCATCCTCAAATAAAAGATTACTTCCTTTCCCATATACAAAATACGATAAACCGAATTGATGGACTTTCTGTAAGGTTTTATAGCATTCTTCTATACTATGAATTTCAATTTTAGCATCAACTTTACCACCGATTTGGACATATGAACTCTTCTTCATCGGATAATCGACAAATATTCTTTTATCTTTCATTTTTTTCAATTTCTTTTAAGATAAGTGCACTTGAATCGAGGTTTTCAAAAGTCTTTAAATTCTCATGCATTTTATATAATTGTGAGGGATTATTTTTTAAATCACGAAGGATAACTAAAAGTTCTTCTTCCGTAATACTCTTTTCTTTTACGCTTTTTGCTCCACCAATGGAAACAAAATATTTTGCATTTTCATCTTGATGGTGGTGTTTTACATAAGGAGAAGGAATCAGTAACATCGGTATTTTTAAATAAGCCGCTTCCATTACACTTGTAGCGCCCGCCCGCATAATGATCAGTGATGCTCTTGCCATATATAAAGAGAGTTGTTCTGTGTACATTAATAAACGTGTCGATTTTCCCCACGTCATCTTTTTTGCATCTTCATAATATTTCTTTCCCGTAATCACAATGAATTCATCTTCTATGTATTTAGAAACATGACTCATCTTTTCTAATAACGTCATAGAACCTAGACTACCCGCAACAAAAAGAATGCGGAAAGGAAGCGGATGATATTCTTTCTTTTGGTAGGTTAACGCCTCTATTGCTCGAGGATTACCATAGCAGAAAACCTTTTTTTGATACTTTTTGTTAACATTTAAATTAGGAAAACAACTAAATAATGCTTTTGCGTATTTTAAACTATATAAATTAGCATCTCCTAATATAGCGTTTTGCTCATGAAGATAATAAGGAATTTTCTTTTTCTTAGCTAATATCGCCACAATAAAAGTAATAAAACCTCCGCCTAAGATCACCGCATCAAATCCATCCATCTTTTTTTCTAATTCTTTCATTTTAGTAACTAGCGTTTTGACTTGAAGTGGATGCTTTTTATAATAACTGGCTTGCGTGGGTAACGATAAATAAATTTTATCAACGTCTTCATCTTTTAATAAACGCTCTTCGAAGGATTTAGCTAAAACTAAATACGTAACGTCATGACGTTTTTTTGCCTCTTTTAAAAGGCTATACATAGGATAAACATGTCCTCCACTACCGGACCCGACGAAGAGAATGCGCATATTCGTTCTCCTTTCTTCCTCTTGATAAAATTAAGCCTAGAGAAAACATCGTTACCGATAAAGATGACCCTCCATAGCTAATAAAAGGTAATGTAATTCCTGTTACTGGGAAAAGAGCGACAACTACACCCAAATTGATAATCACTTGAATTAAAATTACACCTAATAGTCCCGTAATTAAAAAAGTATCAAACGGATCTTCCATGTTTTTAGCGTAGCGAAAACCAAAATAAAATAGCATGGCAAATAAAACTAATAACAGTAATCCACCAATCAAGCCAAATTCTTCTACCACGATAGAAAAAATAAAATCCGTTTGTGGTTCTGGTAAATAAAAGTGTTTTTGATAACTATTGAGTATTCCCTTTCCTAATAATGCGCCTGGTCCCATCGCATACATCGATTGAATGATTTGAAAGCCACTTCCTAATGGATCACTCCAAGGATCAAAATACGATAGAATACGGTCAAAACGATAAGGGGCAATTAAAATTAAAACTACCATCATCACAACACCCAGTACGCCCATGATAATAAAATATTTTAGTGGTAATTTAGAGGTAAATAACAGTAATACCACACTCATCAACATTACAATCGCAGTCCCAAAATCCGGTTGTAACATAATTAAAATAAAGCCAAGAACCGTTAAAAGAATAATACCTATAAAGCCTTTGATGCTTTTCGTTTCTTCATAGTGGTCATTTAATCGATAAGCGCAATAAATCACTAAGGCAATTTTAAATATTTCTGAAGGTTGAATGGCAAAAGAACCAATACCAAACCAGGATCTAGAGCCATTTCTTTTTAAGCCAATCCCAGGAATTAACACTAACGCCAATAAAAGTAATGAGATAACTACAAAACTTAAAGCGTATTTTTTTAGAAAACTCGAATGAATTCTTGAAACTAAAATAGCGCTAATAAAGCCAGTGACACTAAATAAAATCTGCCTTTTTAAATAATAAAAGCTATCATTAAATTTATAATTGGCCCAAACATTCGAGGCACTATAAACCATGTAATTACCAAAGACAATGAGAATAATAAATAAAGATAAAAGAATGAGTCGATCTCTTTTTATACTTTTCATGGTTCTAACCTCTTAATGAGTTGATTAAAATAGGTGCCACGAACCATATAATTTTCAAATTGATCATAAGAAGAACAAGCCGGTGAAAATAAAATATAAACATCTTGATGTAAATTAGGCTCAATCGCTAGCATGACTTCTTCTAATGTAGAAAATAAATGCGCTTTTTCAATAGAGACTTTAACAAGTTCTCTATCGCGACCATAAGCATAAACTTCATCCTCTTTTTTTAATAAAAGATGGTCAAAAGTAGCACTTTTAGCAATACCTCCTAAAATCAATATTCTCTTTTTATCTTGGAAAGTGAGTAAGCATTGATTCGTGGACGCCACATTCGTCGATTTTGAATCATTAATGATCGTCGCGATAAATGAACTCAAGATTTTTTCATTACGAAACGGTAAAGGCATGAGTTGATATAATGCGTTAGCCCCTTCTTCTTTACTTATTCCATATAAAGTTCCGATATGTAAACTCATTTTTACGTGGCGATGATTATGTTCGCCCATAAAAAATGGTAGATTAATTTCATCATCTTCCATTTGGATGGAGAATAAATTTGTATGCGGTAAATGAATTTCTTTCATTTCATCATAGAAAAATAAATGATTCTTTGGCACTAGAAATCCCATTCTTTTTTTACTTGCAACATAAAAATCATAATTATAAACTTCATCTAAATGATTATAATCTATGTTGGTAATAATTCCATAATCTGCTTTTAAAGAAATCGTGTCTTCTAATTGAAAAGAAGAGATTTCAACAACAAAAATGGAATGCTCAGGAATATCTTTTAATAAATAACTACTTAAAGGAATACCGATATTTCCTGCTAAAAAAGTATGAGGAAGTTTAGACGATAAAACACAATGAATCATGGTAGTTAAAGTCGTTTTTCCATTCGTGCCGGTGATTAAAATATAATGCGGATGTTTTTTCTTTAAATAACGATAAGCAAATTCAATTTCTGATATTACTTCTTTTGATAATACGGATGCAAGTTGATAGGCTTCACTTTTTAAAGGAATACCCGGTGAACGAATGGTCAGATCAAAAAGCGGCTTTTCTCTTTTTAAGTCCTCTAAAGTAATAAATGGTAATGATTTTGATTTTTTATGTTCCTCTAATATGGTGATGTTCACTTTTTTTGTTTTTAAAAATTCATAGACAGTTTGATTACTTTTTCCAAAGCCTAATAAAAGAACATTTTTCATAGAAACACCCCCACATACGCCGCTACAACGGATAAAATGAAGCCGGCAATATAAAACATCATGACCACTTTCCATTCCGCCACACCTTGCATTTCAAAATGATGATGTAACGGTGCCATTTTAAAAATGCGATGATGGGTCATTTGAAAGCTCGCTACTTGTAAAATAACCGATAGCGTTTCTATAATTAATAAAGCACCCGCAATTAATAGAATAATTTCCGCTTGTAAAAGGAAACTAGTAAAAGCAAAAGTTGCGCCTAAAGATAAAGAGCCAACATCACCCATAAATATTTTTGCGGGATGAAAATTAAAGCATAAAAAGCCAACAATACCTCCGATTAATGAAACTAAAAATAAAGCTACCCCATAATTTTCTTTTAATAACGCGATTAATACAAAAGGAAATAAGGCGTTCATGGCTAAGCCTGAAGCTAAGCCATCTAAACCATCGGCCATGTTCATGGAATTTGCGCCACCCACCAAAATAAAAATAATAAGTGGAATAAAAAATAAGCCGATCTTCCAACTTTTTTGAAATAATAAATGAATTCGCCATAACGTTTGGTCTTGATAACCTAAATACCATAAAACGCCCATGGAAATAAGGATTTCCATCACCAAACGAAATAAAGGAGATAATCCTTTTCCACTTTTTTGTTTGATTTTTAAATAGTCATCCAAAAAACCAATCAAAAAGAAACTTCCGCTAATAAGGAATAAGGAAATGAAACTTTTATCTTTTAAAAACGAATGGCCAAATAATAAACTCATCACCCAAGAAGAAAGAAAAATAGCAATTCCACCCATTGTTGGGGTATTTTTCTTTTTTTGATGAGTAGGAACAATATCTTCTTTAATCGCTTGACCGACATGCTTTTTCTTTTCTTTTTTAATTAATCCTTTCGTAATGAATAAAGAAAGTAAAAAACTTAAAAAGAAACTAGCAACTAAACGAATTAGGATTTCTTTTTCTGCCATTTTTTTACTTCCTCCTCTTCATTTAAATAAATTTCATAATCTTTCACTTTTTCAGTGATTTCATGTCCTTTTCCTAATAAAAGAACCGTATCATGTGGTGATGCTAGATTTAAAACCCGTTCGATAGCGCGCTTTCGGTCGAGTTCAATCAAAAAATAAGAAGGATGATTTTGAATGATATGATGAACAATGGCCATAGGATCTTCACTTCGCGGGTTATCATTCGTTACAATGGCAACATCGCTATATTGATATACAGCATCTCCATATAACGCACGTTTCTTTTTATCGCGGTCTCCGCCTGCGCCAAACACTACGAGTAATTTTCCTTTGGTTTTCTTTTTGGTTTCCTTTAAAACCGTTTCCATTGCAAAAACCGTATGAGCATAATCAATGATGACTTTCGGATGCTTTAATACCACTTTGTAACGACCATTTAAGGAAGTTAATCTTCTACTGATTCTTTTGATATAAGCTTTAGGCATATTGGCGTATTCCGCAACTGCTAAGGCTAAGGCGATATTAGTTACTTGATAATAAGGAAAATGATTAAAATGAAGCTTTTTACCTTGATATAAATCACTTAGTTTTCCTTTTTTATCGATAGTTAAAGGGGAAACATAATCAATGGGTACTTCTTTTAAAGAGGAAAATTCTTTCATTTCTAAGGAAGCAAAACGAATAGAAGGTTGTTCAATAAAGAACTCCAACTTTGTTTTTTGATAATCTTCTAAGGTATGATGATAATCTAAATGATCTTCACTCAAATTAGTAAAAACGACAATAGAAAATAATAAATCTTTTAAGCGTTGCTCTTTAATCGCAATACTAGACACTTCTAAAATGACATATTTCTTTTTTCTTTCTTTTGCTTTTCTTAAAGCGTGAACGAAATCAACTGGATAGGGAGTTGTATTTCTTGTTACATACGTATTTTTATTTTTTAAAGGAACGTTACTGATTAAAAATGCATCTTTTAACAATTGAAAAATAAAATACGCTGTTGAACTTTTTCCATTCGTGCCTGTGACACCGATTAAAGTAACGTCTTTATCGGGATAATCAAAAAACCAAAGCAAAAAGGGTAATAATTTTTCTTTTAAACTAGGAATCTCTTCATCGCTTAAAATAAGGCTCGCACCATTTTTTTTGGCTTCTTCTTTATAGAGATTTCCTTTTTCAATCGCTACAAAAATCGTGCCCGGTTTTACTTTTCTAGAATCATCTTCGACATCGAATAATTCAATTTCTAAAGGCGATTCTTTTAAAAAATAACGATAGACTTCTTTTGCGGTTTTCATCGTTTATCACCTAGCATAATCATAATTACACTATTTTCTTCCACCATTTCTCCTACGCGTGGGAGTTGATCAATTACATAATCGCCTTCCCCCATAAAAGAAAATTTAAAATGTTTAGATTTTACGTCCTTTTTTTGAAGTCCATAATAGTTTTCTACCGGATAGGTTTTAACGTCCATCCAGGTATACGTCCGATCTTCTCCTTCATAATTTTTTTCCACTTTTAAAATCGGTAAAGTTTCTAATAAAAGGCGTTGAATAATCGGGCCAATGGTAGTTCCACCATATTGAATGGTACTTTTGGGTTCACGCATAGCAAAATAGACGACAACTTTCGGGTCGTGCATTGGTGCGCCCGCAATAAAAGATAAAATATATCTTCCATCTTGATAAACGCCATTTTCCGCGATTTGGGCCGTTCCGGTTTTACCTCCTACCCGATAACCATCGATATACGCTTTTCTTCCAGAGCCTTTCGATACAACGCATTCTAAAGCGCGCCGCATTAAAGCACTGGTTTCTTTTTTAATAACTTCTCTTTTTAAAATCGTGGGAAATTCATATACGGTTTCATTGGTGGATTCTAAAATCAGCGATTTTGCAATGCGAGGTGTATATAAATAGCCCCCATTAATTAAACTAGAAAAAGCCGTAACGAGTTGAATCGCAGTTACCGATATGCCTTGTCCAAAAGCGCTGGTTGCCTGTTCTAAAGGGCCAAATTTATCATAAGCAAAGACAATCCCTTTATTTTCACCCGCAATATCAATACCTGTCTTTTGTCCCATGCCAAAAGCGTTAATATATTGATATAAATTGTCTTTTCCTAATCGTCTAGCAATTTCAACAAAGCCTGGGTTCGACGAATTTTGGAGAACTTCTAAAAAAGTCTGTAGGCCGTGTCCTCCTTTTTTCCAGGATTTAATCGTCGCACCACCAACAATTTCATAACCTTTATCGTAATAATAATCGTTATCCATATCGATGACATTTTCATTTAACGCAGCCGCAAAGGATAAAGATTTAAAAGTGGACCCCGGTTCAAAACTAGAAAAAACTGGTAAACTTCGGTTATAAATAGAAGGATCATAATCGTTATAGTGATTGTTATTATAAGTAGGACGATTACCGATGGCTAAAATTTCTCCGGTATTTGGATTCATCATGATACCGATAATTTCTTTAGGAGAATATTGAAGCCAGGCATTTTCCATTTCTCTTTCTAAAAGATTTTGTAATGGTAAAGATAAAGTTAAGCGCAAAGTTAAACCAGGGACAGGTGCTTCAACTCGAGACGAAGTCGAAGGAAATAATCCCCCTTTAGCGTCCATTAAATAATTTAAAGAACCATCTTTTCCTTTTAAATACGAATCATAATAGTTTTCTACGCCCGCTAATCCTTGGTTATCAATACCGACAAAGCCTAATAAAGAGGCCATTGATGTTTCATAGGGGTAGTATCGTGCATTATCTTGCACTAAATAAACGCCTGGAATATTGAGTTCATTTAGAGATTTTGCTTGTTCTTCACTAATTCTTTTTCCTTCGGGATGAAGGCGAACAATCGAGGCTTTTTTACTGATTTTTTGATATAGAGAAGCTTCCTCGACTTTTAAAATTGGAGCGAGTTGATGGGCCGCTAAAGCCTTATCTTCAATTTGATAAGGGATAACAGCAACACTAAAACAAGGTTGATTAATGGCTAAAGCATTTCCATCACGATCTTCAATTAATCCACGAGGCGCGACTAAAGGAAAGCTCCTTTCCCATAATTCATTGGCTAAGGCATTGAGCTTTCGATTTTGGCCGATAGTGATAAAGGTTAGCTTTCCACCAATCATGGCTAAAGCGATTAAACTTAAAATGGATAATAAGGTTATTTTCTTTTTTGCTGCTTCTTTTAACATCCGTCTCACCTCTTTATATCCATATGAATGAGAAGGAAAAGATATTAAAAAAAGGCAAAAAAAAACGAGCTAAAATGCTCGTTAATTCATATGATTATCTTTCGTAAGCTTGATATTCCACATGCTCGATGGATAGGTTTGTTTTTCTTATCTCTTTTTGTTCATTTCGACTTTGACGCATTAAAATTTCAACGTTTCGATTTAACAAACGAGACTCTCTTTCTACTTCTAAGGAAATAGGAAGAATACAAGCAAAAGCCGTAGTCATGAGTAAAGCGGAAACAAGTCCTAACTTTCTCATACGGTAATCAAATTTGGTGCGGTGATTTTTGGTCAACTTGTTTTTCATCGATACTCACTCCTTTCTTATATTTTTGTTCGTTCGATGATGCGTAATTTCGCACTTTTAGAACGTGGGTTTCTTTCCTGTTCTTCTTCACTTGCTTCGATTGCGTGACGGTTAATTAACTGATAAGAAGGTTCTTCTTGATGTAAAGGTGAAGGCATTCCTCGAGGAATACTCGGTAAGGAACTTACTTCTTTCATCATCTTTTTGACCATTCGATCTTCTAAAGAATGGAAGGTAATGACCGCTAAACGGCCACCGACATTTAATAACGATAAAGCATCACGTAATGCAAGTTTTAGGACGCCGAGTTCATCATTGACTTCAATGCGTAACGCTTGAAATACTTGTTTCGCCGGATGTCCTTTTTTTCGTAAAATCTTTTGAGGTAAAGCTTTTTTAATGACTTCTACTAACTCAAAAGTCGTAGTGATGGGCTTTTTTTCTCTTTCTTTTACAATCATTTTTGCGATTTCGTAAGCGAAAGGTTCTTCACCATATTCACGGAACACTCTTGTGAGTTCTTTGACATCGTATTCATTTACGATATCATAAGCGGAAAATGACTGCTCCTGATTCATACGCATGTCCAATTTAGCATCGTATCGATAGGAAAATCCCCGTTCTCCATCATCGAACTGGGGCGAAGATACACCTAAATCCATCAGTATACCATCAACGGAATGAATACCTAAGGTATCTAATTCGGTTTTGATAGCGGCAAAGTTACTATGGATATAGGTAACATCTTTGTTTAAAGGGTCTAACACTTTATGGGATTCGTTAATAGCGGTTTGATCTTGATCAAAGGCAATAAGCTTTCCCCCTTCTAAATGAGAAAGGATTCCTTTACTATGACCGCCACGACCTAATGTACAATCGACGTAAATTCCGTTTTTTTGGATGTTCAGACCTTCTATGACTTCAGAAAATAAAACGGGAGTGTGTTCCATTATTCGTTGTCCTTCTTTCTTGCATCCAAATTCTCGGCAATTTCTTCATCGCGTGCATAGTTTTCTTCATAGTATTTTTCCCATGCATTACGATCCCAAATTTCGAAGTGATCAATGACACCGACGATGACAACTTCTGGGCCTATGCCCTCTTTTTTTAATAAACGGCTCGATAAAGTTAATCGACCTTGTTTATCTAAAGAAGTTTCTTCGATGGTGGAAGCATTAATACGAACGTGAGCACGAGTGTCGTTATGATTGAAAGATAAAGAGAGGTATTCATTAATTTTAGGGGCGAAGTCTTGTTCAGTGAATACAGCGATACATCCATCAAAGCCTTTTACGATATAAAGAATATCGCTTAACTTTTCACGGAATTTTGCTGGGACACACAAGCGACCCTTACTGTCTAATGAATGCTCATAACTTCCAAAAAACATACTCCCACTTTCTCCCACTTTCTTCCACTTCAACCCTATTATAACGAACTCCTCCCACTTTGTAAACAAAATTCGACATTTTTTGACAAATTAAAGAGCGAGCGCCTTCTCTTCTAACTAGCTAAAAACGTGAAATAAGGAAGCAAACTATTTTCGCAATCGAGTAGAGAGTAAAAAGTAAACTTTTTCGCTCCCTCTCACACCACCCTACGTACGGTCTTCCGTATAGGGCGGTTTAAATAAACATTCTATGCTATCGGTTTAAGATAGTACTCAAGAGGGTCTATAAGCCCTCTTTTCTTTAGTCGTGAATTATTTATCGCTCTTTGCAATACGCAAGAATGTGTAATGAATTGATAACCTCTTCTACAATAGGTAAGTCCTTTTGCTTGTTCTTCATTAATTCCTAATTTTACTAATGAAGGAATTTGTTTTGTTGGGAGTTTCCATTGTTTCCAAATAACTACTCTTATTGCATTCCTTAACCATTTTCCAAGAAGTTCAATTTTATTTTTCATACTTGATTTTCGATAGTAGTTAATCCATCCTCTTAGAGTTTCATTTATCTTTTTAATCCGTTTGGTTAACTCTACACTCCAAGAACGTTTAACTAACTTCTTTAATTTAGCAAACAGCTTCTTAAAACTTTCTTGGTGAGGCTTCGATTTCCATTCATCTTTATCTTCGTCTTTCCAAAATGTAAATCCCAAATACTTGAGATTGTTTGGTCTTGTGATGTGCGTTTTCTCTGCGTTGACTTTCAATTTAAGTTTCTTTTCAATAAAAGTAACGATATTTTTCATTACTCTTTCTGCCGAATACTTCGTCTTCACAAAGATTACACAATCATCCGCATATCTTGCAAAATGCAGTTGTCTTCTTTCTAGTTCCTTATCAAGTTCATTTAAATAAATATTACTTAGCAAGGGTGAAAGGTTTCCTCCTTGTGGTGTTCCTATATTTGTTTCCTCAAAATGTCCATTATTCATTACTCCCGCTCGCAGATATTTATGTATAAGCCAGGTGATATCACTATCTTTTGCTACATTATCTACAATTCGGATAAGTTTATCTTGTGGTACATTATCAAAGAATTTTTCTAGGTCTAAATCTACCACCCATTCATATCCTTCGTTGATTAGTTCTAACGCTCTATCTATTGCATTTTGACATCTTCTATTCGGCCTAAATCCATAGGAGTATTCACTGAATGTTGGCTCGAATATAGGTGTTAATTTTTGTACTAGAGCTTGTTGTACTATTCTATCAACTACCGTTGGAATGCCTAGTTTCCTTATTCCACCATTTGGTTTTGGTATCTCCACCCTTTTTACGGGAAGTGGTTGATACTCACGACTTAAGATTTGATGGATTAAGTCTTTGCCGTGGACTTTCAAGTATTCTCCTACTTCTTCACAAGTCATTTCGTCTATGCCTGAGGCACCTTTATTTCTTATAACTTGTTTATAGGCTTCATTGAGATTGTCTTTAGATAATACTTCTTCCATCAATTTCATAGTTTTGTGTTTCCTCCTTTTGGTTTGTCTATCATCACTATTTTCGATTTACTTTTTCATAGTTACGTCTACTACTTTTCATCTTTCAAGTTAAACAGACACTTCCATTTGTACTTTACAAAAGGTTCATTTATTCGGTCCTTCCGTTTTCACGTACTACGACCTCTGCTGACTTCTTGGAGCTAACCTTTTTCGACTTTGAGTTTCCTCAAATCTCCAAGACCTCACGGGGTAAGTTACATATCTTTCTAGCCTTGAGTACTTGATTTACTAACTAACTATTACGGTCGTTTGTGATTTTAATATGTTATGTTATTTCATCACTAATTAGTTGCCTTTTATCAAGTTTCTTTCCGTTACCCAGTCTATTTGCTACACTCTTCTTTCATCCCATACCTCACGATACTAGACTTGAGTTTCACTATGTAGTTATAACGACTTTCCTACTCGGGACTTTCACCCTTTAGATATATAACATGCCCGTCACACATAAAAAAAGAAAGCATAAAACTGCTTTCTTCTTTTCTTAGCGCTCTAAAAGTTGGATTACATGAGTTATTTATGATTCTTTTTTATGTTAAAAACGTATAAAGAATATTATTTTTCTCCTTCTTTTTCATCTAAAGTTCAATTATATTCTTTAATGACATCGCCAATAATTTTCTCATCTAATTCAATATCAAAATGAGTTTCTCTTTTTAATTCAATTTAACATATCATTGATATTTGAAATTTGTAAATTACATTACCTACCTTCTAATTAAAAACATTTCATGTCTTCTATAATGACCATATGACGAGTTTCACTATGATAAGTAATTAAAACGCAATCGGAATTGAGTGTATACGTGGACATGTTGTTATATTCGTTAAGAACTGGATTATAGAATAAAAAATATTGGTACTGACTCATATTGATTTCACTTAAGCCAAGTATGAAACTATAAGAATAGGAATTTTCATTCGTCCATTTTCCACTATTCTTTACTTCGTCTAATAAACAAAGATTTTCTTCTTGATTTAAAATTTGAATATAACTTTTGGTATTAAAGCCTAAAGTCGAGGTCACAATTTTAACTTTATGGGGTAAAGAAATATGCACTTTTTCTTCTATCGTTTGAATACGGGTTTTATCTTGGCTAATAGAAAAAGATAGTTGCGTAAACCCAACAGCGAAAATAGAACTAATCACCATAAAAAAGATGATGAATTTTTTTATTATTTTTTGTCCTTTTTTCACGCATGGATTTTTTACATAAAAACGTAAGCATATAACAAATAAGAGAAATGGAATATAAGAAAGCCAAAAATAAAGTAAATGGCCTACGTTTCCAAAGAAAGAAAAATGATGATAAATTGCTAGTCCTATCCAATAAAGAAATAGAATTGATACACTAGCGATAAATAACTTTTTTCTTTTTTCATCTTCTTTTTTAGAAATATTATCGGTATTTTGGTAATTCATTTGCTCCATTTCTATTCTTCTCATTAGCGCATTGATTTCTTTTGGCTCCTTACCGGTAATCATTTCTATAAGAGTGTAAGGATAATGTGTATAAAAAGTATATACACCATCAAAAGTAGCAATTTGAAAAATAACTAAATTACTATTTTTTTGTACTTTATAGGAATAGAAAATGATTTCTTTTCTTGCTATTCTAACTTCTTTATTTCGCTTATGCAAAAGTAAACCATCTTTAGAAATCAATAATTGAAAATGACCTAAAGCATAGGCCTCAAATATCATATAACCAGTATAAAAAAGAAAAAAGGCCCAAATAAAAATGATATTAATCAAAGCCATTTTCCCATCTGTTGAGTAAAGAGCATAGAAAAAAAGAACAATCATGAAGCATAACATAGCGCCCCGTGCTTTCAAATTTTTCTTTTTTTCTTCTTTTAAATGATCCTGAATAATATTCATTGTCCCTTCTCCTAATAATATGGGGTAAAGAAAGCATCTACTTCTTGTTGTATATAAAGACTTCCTTTAATTTGATTATATCCGATAAAAATATAATCCATTTTTATTCTTTCATTGATTTCTGGATTATAAATATTATCACTGATGTTATAGAACATATAATATTTCATTGCACCAACTTTACGCTCATTTATTGATAGTTTTTTTACCACCGATTTTGATAAGGTGGTCGACCATTGATTACTATTTAAAAGATTTTGCTCAAATTCTTTCTTCTCTTGTTTGGAAAGAATGCGAATATGAGATTCAATTTTTGTATTATTCTGATTAAAAGTAAGAATTTTCACTTGATGAGGTAAAGAGACATGAGCAATATCTTCAATCTCATTTACTCTTTCAACATGAGTATCTCCAATGAGTCGTGTATTATGTTGAAGGCATGCAACTGCACTAATAGAGCCAAAAATAGTTAAAGCCAAAGCTAAAATAGTGGAAATAACAATGGGTAGTGATTTCTTTTTTTCTTTTAATTGAAAAACAAATGAGATAATAAAAAAAGGAACCGCAATTAAAAGTATCCATCCATATCGAAGCATTGCACTAAAACCAAAATGATATATGTCGGCAAGAATAAGAACTAGAATAACTAAAGCAAATGTTATTCCAAAAGTAATATAAAATATTTTTCTTTTCTTTTTATCTAGAAGTGTCTCTTCATCCGTTTTAATGGTAGAAAAATCTACATTTTCACCTTTAAGAACTTTTAAAACGATATTGTAATAGCTAGTAAAGAAAAAATAGGTTCCCTTGGAAGTTTGAACTTGAAAGCGATATACTTTTTTCTTTTTATCCACCAATTTAGTTTGATAATTAATGATTTCATTTATTGTTATTTCATTTTTTTTCTTTCCTCTATTAATGATTATTTTTTCTTGCGATATTAAAAGATTATATTGAACAAATAAAATGGGATTAAAAATGGCTATAGTTATAAACGCAGCTATTCCAAACATACCAAAAACACCGATGTAATCTAGTTTTCCCAAGTCACATAAATCCATAAAAACCAAAACTAAGGAAAGTATTAATCCTATCCCAATATTAAGTAAAAAAGATTTCTTATATTCGCTCAGACAATCAATAAAACATTTCATAAATTCATTCCTTTCTTCGAGTACTTTAAAATTTAAAAACTATATGTTTTATTCTTTTTATTATTGATAAACAAGAATAGGAAAATAACATACCCTATTGCAAAAACAGGATTAGTTGCTAAAGCAGCAGTCTTAACTGCAGATGCTGCAATAAGAAATATAATACTTGCTGCTATCGCAAAAGTAAGAATTGCCATTGGATGTATTGTAAGTGTGAATTCATTAATTTCATTTTCAGTTTTTATCCCAATGCCCAGACTTATTCCGTCTTTTCCAATTCCTAAATTCAAAGAAATTAAGGAATTTAATTGAAAATTAAGATTAAATGAATTTTTTGAAAGCGACACAGAAATACCAAGTTTTTTTGATACATCTATTTCAATACCTGCGTTTGATCCATCATTTCCAGTATCGGTAAATAAATATACTCCATTAGTTTCATTCATTTCAATTGTTTGAGAATGAGTAAAAGAAAACATTACATTTTGATATATTGTGTGAGTATTATGCATTAGAACTTTAAAAAAACTTTTTGGCAAACCAGCTATATGAGAACCTGTAACGTTTTTAATACTCCTAACCGATTTAAGAGAAGAAACAGGTTTAAGATTCATGCATTGAGCATTAACTGACTTTTGTACAATATTTGATATAAATATGAATAAATTAATTTCATTAATTGATTCTAAATGTAAATCATCTATATTTTTAGGACTTAAAAATCTTCTCCAACTCGGAACATAAAAACGTGAATTTAGCCAATAATATTTTGTCTCACTATCATAATAATATCCTTTATAGCGCATTGGGTTAATTGCACCAATGCTATCATCTTCATGCGTACTTCTTATGTTGCCAAAAGCGTCATAACTATAATTTGCAACTTCATTTCCATCTCTATCGATAATGCCAGTAATTCCTAATAAATCCCATCGATAGTAATATCTTGTTTCGACATTATCTTTTCGATAGATAAAGAAGGATAATCTTCCATCTAATCCATAGAAATATTGTAATTGATATCCTTTTGAATGGGTTTCACTTTGTAATTGTCCACCTACATAACTATAAATGATATCATCAATGGTTTTAGAAGTTCCATTTTCTGTTTTTGTTTCTTTAATTAATTTTCTTCTTCTTGTACCATCATCATTGTATTCATATTGGATAGCATATTCCCCATCCACTATTAACTTGATTAATCTTGAACCTCTCCATGAAAACTTCATCTTTTCAACTTGAGTTGATGAATTATAAATTCTTTTTACATATAAAGGATTAGTTTCTTCATATTCAAGAACATCTGTTCCCACACTTTCTAATCGATCTTTATATAATGTTCCATATGTAAATCTAGTAATAGTATTCGGTATAACCGTAGTAGAATTCTTATAATACTTAATCGTTTTAATATTTCCATTATTATCATATTCATAAGCATCTCGTTGTCGAAAAGAATAGTTTTCTTCTTGTAAGAATCCTCTATCATCGTAACTATAGAATATTCCTGATATTGCTATACCATGAGTTTGACTTGTCATTCTTCCTAATGCGTCAAAGGTATATACATTCGTAACTTCATTATCTCCATAAGTATCAACTTCTTTTGAAATGATGCCACTTGTTCTAGTTTCGGTACTACCATTTTCCGTTACAGTACGATCTTCATACGTATAAGTCTTCTTTAGAACAACTTTTCCATTATCTTCTATTTCGGTGCTTAATACTCTTCCTAATCGATCGGTTTCAGTCGTCTCTCTAATTCTCTTAAGCAATGATTCATATTTAGAATACTCTCCTTCTCCATAAAGAAAATTGGCTAATAAACAATTCGTGTTTTTCGCTGGAGTGATATTTAGCTTTGAGTATAAGGAATTAGATTGATAATTAACAAAACGAGAATTGTTTATGATTAAATACATACGAATCATTCCATTTTCTCTTGACAAACCAAGTTGGAATTTATTCCAAGTACCTTTGGTTATTTTAAGATAAGTATTTGTATCATTCGAATTACCAAAATTATAATAAACGTAATATTGATTTTCATTTATGTCATCTTTTTTTACAAAAATTTTTAATCCTTCTGTAGCAAGAATGTTGAAATCATTAGTGGTTTCACTTTCTAAAACTTTAAAATCAAAAAGGATATTTGCTTTTCCTGATTCAAAAGGAAAATCTATAGTTTTACATAACATACATTTCCCAGCATCAAATACTTCTTGTCTTAAAGTTTCATCATAAGAATAATAACTATTATTTGCTTTATAATACTCTTCTTTTGGAGTAAGCTTTACATCACGATTTCCTTTAACTGAAGTGACACTACCACTCAATGGGAAATAATCCCAGTTTGTTAAACCACTTGTTTCTTTAATTCCTAAAACAGTATGTTTAGTTTGTACAGCCTCTTGTTTCCAAGTGCTTCCTTCTTTTTCTACTTCTAACAAATTATGATATAGTCCGTCAATATAGCGACAGATATCCTCTAAAGAGAAATCTGTATTTGCTACCATTAAGTTAGTATACCATCCGTATGCTCTATACAATACGCTAAGTGTACTCCCTTGTTCAGCATAGCTAACAGAAAAATTTTCACTTAATGAAATAGAATCATTATAAGTATATGAGGTAATATTTTTATTAACGATGATAGAAATTATTGTATTGGTTTCTTCTTTTTTTAATTTTACTCCTAAATAATTCCATTCTTTTTTTAATAACTTTGATGAAATATTGCAAATAAGAGTGGAAGAAAGAGGATTATGCTTGAATAAACAAAGACTAACACCTTTCTTTTCTAACGTAATAAAGTCAGAATCGTTTATTCTTACACCGAATATGATTCGATAATTTTTTTCATCATCTATATTTTCTAAAAAATGATATAAGCAACCCACATATATTGAGTCTGTTTTATTTTCCAAATAATAAGATAAAGTTTCATTTCCATTATTTTCTACTAAGTAATAAGGAATTCTTCCTTTTTTTTGAATACTAATATAGTCAGATAACCCACCATTATTTAGAATATTTGACATACTTCCATCTTCATTTTCTTTTCTTAATCGAGTACCATAATTCTCGCTGTTGGGATCTTTTTCAGTGAAAAAGCAAGAATAAAACTCTTGGAATACACCATTAATAATTGCACCTGGCGATCTTCTCGTTGTTTCATCATATTGGCTATTATATTCAAAACTATGTTCACCATTCGGTGTCATTCTTGAAACTACATAGCCTTC
>DLKT01000058.1 GCA_002477825.1 Caryophanales bacterium UBA7581
TTTTCAAACTAAAGTCATTGCGTAACTTCTATCTCTCTTATGCAAATAAGGATTTAATTATTAAATTCATAATAAACCCGTTTATTTTTAGGTAAAAGCATATAAAAATCTTTCCCATATCCAGTTAAAAAAAATTCTCGTAACCATAAGAATTATTATAGTTACGAGAAATAATTTAATCTATTGAATTATCTAAAAACTAAAATTACATATAAAACAAATGCTTTTTCTTACTTTACTTCATCCCATTTAGTTAGATCAAAACGAGAATGAGGACGATAAACTTTTATGCCTCGTTCAGTTCTTACATGAAGATAAGGAGTAAATTCTTTTATTCTAAAGGATAAAGCAAGTGGGTGCTCACGTATTAATTTATATAACTTCACCGGTTCTTTTTCATTTGGTATCGGTAAATCAATCACTTTTTTACCAATTTGCATTCTGTTATTGCGGTGATGATTTACTTGTATACAACCACAAAAATTACACACTACTTGTTCATTTGGAATATATTTACCACAGTATTTGCAGCGCATAAAGCCTCATCTCCTTCAATACTTCTATTTTTATTATACTGAATTTTAGATATAAAGAACAAATTTTTTATCAAAAACCAACGAAGAAATAGATGGTAAATAGAAAAAAAGGATTATAAAAAGTGCAGGCAAAATTGCACTACACTTCTATAATTTAGATTGATATTAATTAAAGTGACATGTATAGTTTTCTTCGGTTTCAATTGAATCAAACCAAGATTTCACATCATCACGAATCGACGAAGCAAGTTCTTGCATCGCATATTCAACATTAGATTTAAATTCATCTAATTCATATTGACTTGAAAAATGATTCGTATTATATAATTTAGTATTAATTTTAAAATAGATATGCGTACCGGAAAAACTTACCGAAGTGGTAAGTACACATTGAGCATTTCCTTCACCACGAACATCATCTTTAGAGGTATTTGCGATGGTTCTCATCATGCTATAAACTTCAGAACGAGTATATAAGGAAGTCGAACTTGTATTATTTCCATAACTCGATCCATATGATGGACGTGAAGATGAATGAGAAGATGAAGAAGATGAACTGCTAGAGGTTGGCACATAATGAGAACGTGATTTAGTTGCTGGTCCAGAATGAGTACATAACGTAAACATAAATGTTTCAAATTTACTATGTTCGTCATACTCTCCTCTTTCGACCTTTACTTTATTGGCTAAGCATAAAATGCCTACAATCAATTGAGCAATAAAGCGAATAGGAGAAAGAAGCATATCTAAAAATATTACCCAAAAACCTTTTAAGCCTCTAACAAATTTACCAATTAAAGAAAGAATGAATAGTCCTACGATTAGAAAGATAAAGAAGCCAACTCTCCCTGTTGAATCTATTTGTTTATTCGTAGCATAATCGTAAATAAGAACCCAAAAGAAAAGTGACTGAATAAATGCGCCAATCGTAAGAAGAAAACTATAGAATTTTTTCATTTTAAAGCCCCCTAATTTAAACGTATAAAGTATGAATTCTTTGTATTCTTTTTTAACGTAAGAAAATTTTTTATTGGTAACTAGAATTGAATTTTTTTAAAATAAAAAATCTAGTTTAACCATTAAAATATCTCGTTAAACTAGAAAAATAATAGCAAATTATGAGTAGTATTGCAACATTTTGCGTCATCGTTCTAAACTTTCTTATTGCTTTTATTTTGATTTATATGTTTTTTACTTATCGTTTAAAAGTATGGATTTAGTTCTTTTCTTGTAGTAACTAAGTCTTTTTGAAGTTGTTCTTTTAAGTCTTCTAAAGAAGCAAACTTCTTTTCATCACGAATAAAAGAAACAATTTCTATTTCTATGTTTTCTAAATAAATATCTTCATCAAAGTCTAAAATATGGACTTCAATTAAAGGATGTTTTAAAGGCTCAATAGTGGGATGAACACCTACATTTATCATACTCATGTATTTTTGATGGTGAACGTACGCTAAAGCGGTATAAACACCATTTTTAGGAAGAAAATAAGGACACGCTAAATGCATATTCGCGGTTTTAAAGCCGATGGTTCGTCCATTTTGATATCCCTTCACTACTTCCCCTTTTAATCGGTAAAAGCGACCTAAAACATGCGTTAAATCGCTAATATCGCCATTATTTAGATCTTCAATTAATCTTGAAGTCGATAATTTCCCTTTTTCATCTCTTTTTAAAGGGACCACTATCGTAGGCAAACATTGCTTTAATAAATCCACATTTCCTTTTGCTTCTTTACCAAAGGTATAATCTTCACCAACGATAATATATCGAGGTAATAAAACTCTTAAATATTTTCCAATAAACGCTAAAGGACTTAGGTTAAAGAAATCCGCATCCACTTTTTGAATCAATAAGTATTCGACACCTAATTCTTCTAGTAGTTGATTTCTAGTTTCATCATCTAAGAATTTTTTTTCTTCTAGATGCATAAACCATTGTTTAGGTGATTGATCAAAAGTATAAACGGCAACGGGAAAGCCAGTTTCTTTGGCTTTTTTTATTAACTCTTGGTGACCTAAATGAAAGCCATCAAAAAAACCTAAGCATAAAGCATAAGCTTTGGGCATTGAAATCGGTTCTTTGAATTCTATAATTTTCATTTTAAAAAAGCCCTCTTTTAACTTTATAGGTATGTTTTTCTGCTTTTTCTAAAATGGATAACACTTCTCCATTTTCATCAAGGGTAAGAAGAATATCTTCTTTTCTTAATAAACGAATGGTTTTTCCGTTAATAATATCTTTTTTGGTTGCTTCATCCACGACTTCAGTAGGAAGAAAGGATAAAGCTTCTTTTATCGAAATAAAATCTGATGCTCCCACTTCTTTTACTTTTTTAGCGTCAAAAATAGAAACCGCTCCTATTTTCGTTCTTCGTAAAGAGGTTAAATGTCCGCAGGTAGATAAAGCATGCGCAATATCTTGCCCTAATTGACGAATATAAGTTCCTTTTGAACAATGCACCGAAAAAGAAAGTTGATGGTCCACATAAGACATAAAATGGATATCATGAATGGTAATTTTTCGACTGATTTCTGGTGTCTTTTCATTCGCAAAGGCATAACGATATAATGCCTTTCCTTTATATTTTACCGCAGAATACTTCGGTACCACTTGTTCGATGGTTCCTTTAAAGGTATGAAGTGTTTCTTCTAAAGTTTCCAAAGATAAATAAGGAACTTCTTTTTCTAATATAACTTTTCCTTCTAAATCTAAGGTATCCGTATCCACACCTAATAAAAGTGTGGCTTCATATTCTTTTTCTTGCGCTTCTAAATAAGGCGCAATTTTGGTTGCTTTTCCGACTAAAACGATTAATAATCCGGTTGCAAAAGGATCCAAAGTTCCTACATGTCCGACTTTTTTTGTTTGAAATTGATGAGAGATATAATTGACCACATCACGAGAGGTCCAACCTTTTTCTTTGTCAATGAATAAAATTCCATCCATTTTTTGTTTTCCTCCCTCTTGTTTCATATTATAATGTTAACGAGAAAAAAAAGGAATGAAGAAAATGAAATCTATTCGTAAAATCCTCGCTTCTATGCGAAATGCTGATCAAAAATTCAATCTTATCGTCCCTAACGACCGTATTGCGGTAGGTATTTCGGGCGGAAAAGATTCGCTTACCCTATTTTATGCTTTAACGCTTTATCAAAAATTTTCAAAAAAGAATTTTGAAATTGTACCTATTCTTTTAGATTTAGGTTTTTCTAATGTTGATTTTACCCCTTTAAAAAATTGGTTTGAATCGTTAGGCTATACTTTATATATTGAAGATAATCGTAATGTCGCTAAAATCTTAGAATATCATAAGAAAGATAAATTACCTTGTTCGATTTGTTCTAGAATGAAAAAAGCCGCGATTAATTTAAGCGCTCATCAACATGGATGTAATAAAGTTGCGTTTGCTCATCACGCGGATGACGCTATCGAAACTTTATGGATGAATGAAGTTTTTGGTGCCAGAATCGCCACTTTTTCACCTAAAATGCATTTAGAAAAGACCGATTTAGTTTTTATTCGTCCTCTCATTTTAGCGCGTGAAAGTGTCATTCGTACGTGTGCAGAAGAAATGCACTTTCCTATTACTTCTTTAGGTTGCCCAAATGATAAACATACCTCTAGAGAAGACGCAAAAGAATGGTTATCTTTACTTTATAAAAAGTATCCTTCTGCTAAAGAAAACTTTTTAACGATGCTTTATAATTACGAAAAAGAAGATTTATGGAAAGATCATCTATTCTATGCTTTAGAAGGTACCAATTTAAGTATTCGTCCAGTGATTGCAATTGATACTTTTTATAAAATGCTCCAACTAATTCAATCATATAAAAACACTATGGATTTACAAGTTCCTTACCAAGACTATACTTCTTTCTTACTATATGAAGATCAAACCGCTATCGGATATATTATGTATCAAAAAGATGCGGAAAGACATTTTATCTTAAAAGATATCGCTGTATCTTTTCATACTAAGCAAAAAGAATATGAAACTCTTTTACTAAAATGGTTAGAAAATAAATTATTTTTAGAAGCGAACCCTTGTGAATTAGAAGTTGATGAAAAGATTTCTTCTCTTTCCCTATTTGAAAGCTATTCTTTAAAAGCAAATGGAACTCGCTATTTATCTTTAACCATTGAAAAAAAGTAAACTTATTTTTAAAAAAAAGACGATAACCTTAACGGTTATCGCTTTTTTGTTCATTTTTTTACATTTCAACTTCTATTAAATCTTCAATTGTACAGCTGAGCACTCTAGAAAATCTTAAAAGATGATGGGCGGGAGCGTCATTAATATTTACTTTTCTTTGCTCATATAACTGAATCATTTTTAAAGGAACACCACTACGAGACGCGAGTTCTTTTTGTGATAATTTTGCGTATTTACGATATCTTTCTAAATACGTTTCCTTTTGTAAAACAATAGAATTTGCAATTTCCACAAATTTTTCTAAACTCGCTTCATGTAATGGATGATAAAGAGAAAGAATTTTTGAAGGAGGTAATTTATCTTGTATTTTTTTAAAGCTCAATCCAGTATACCATTGATAATAAGCTAAGACAAAACCACACCAATACTCTGGACTTCTTCCTAATTCAACCATAGGCGCTTGTGGGGCTTTTTGGTCAGTAATCATACTATATAAAACATGAGGTGGCATATTAAGAAAATAAACATTTCCTCTACCAAATTCTGAGGCATATCCCTTTTTTATAAAAAGAAAAAATAATTCATCCAATGATTCTGCATCTGAAACATAATTAAAAAGTTCTGCTATATTGGTCATTGCGTCATTTAAATAAAGTTCGCTATATGCATGAATCATCGTTTTTCACCTCTTAACTTATCTATCGAATGGGTTTCTACATTTATATTTTATATGAATTTTCTAAAATATTACAAACAAAAAAAGATGAGCTTTTCGCCCACCCTAATAAACTATTCACGATTTTTTCTTAATTTTTCTAAAGCTTCTTCTTCTCTTTTTAAGCTTTCTTCAATTTTTTGACCTTTTTCAAAGGAATCATCAATGAAGAAATGAAGTTCAGGAACTTTACGAATATCCATTTTTTGCGCTAAAGAAGAACGAATGAAACCTTTGGTTCTTTCTAAAGCGGCCAATCTTTCTTCTTTATTACCAGCGCCTAAAAAGGAAACGTAAACTTTCGCGTGAGAAAAATCATTAGAAACATCAACATCCGTTACAGTAACAAAGCCAATGGATTTGCTTTTTACTTCATATTGGATGATTTCTGATATGTTTTTCAAAATCAAAGCAGGAACGCGTTCTTTACGATTTGCCATTTTATTTCACCTACTTTTTGACTTCTACCATTTCATAACATTCAATGATATCATTTTCTTTTTCATCATTGTAGTTTTCAATGGTTAAACCACATTCATAGCCCATAGCGACTTCTTTAGCATCGTTTTGGTAACGTTTTAAGCTTGCTAATTTACCTTCATAAACGACGATACCATCACGGATTAAACGGATGGGCGCGTCGCGCTTGATACTACCAGAAGTGACCATACAGCCAGCAATTGTGCCGACTTTCGATACTTTGAATAATTGACGAACTTCGGCTTGTCCGACGACTTTTTCTACTAATTCAGGTTTTAATAAGCCTTTCATAGCGGCTTCCATTTCTTCAATTAAAGCATAAATGATACGATGCAAACGAATTTCAACGCCTTCTTCTTCCGCTTTACTTCTAACTAAAGCATCCGGACGGACGTTAAAGCCATAAATAATTGCATTACTTGCAGACGCTAATAAGACGTCACTTTCAGTAATAGCACCCGCGGTAGAACGAATGACATTAATCTTCACTTCATCGCTATTTAACTTCTCTAAGCTAGCTTTAATCGCTTCAGCCGATCCTTGTAAATCCGCCTTAATAATGACGTTAATATTTTGAATTTCACCTTCGTGAATGCGGTTATATAAATCATCTAAGGACATAGCAGAACTGCCGTGCATTTCTTGAGAAACACGTAAAAGTTTTCTTTTTTCCGCAATATCACGGGCCTGTTTCTCGGTAGGAAATGCCATAAAACGATCACCTGCAACAGGGACTTCACTTAAACCAATAATACTCACTGGCGTGGATGGTCCTGCAGTTTTTAAAATCTTCTTAAATTCATTGGTCATACGTCTAACACGGCCATAACAAGCACCGACAACGACGTAATCTGAACTATTTAATGTTCCGTTTTGTACTAAAAGTGTAGCTTTTGGTCCTTCACCTTTATCTAGTTTTGCCTCTAAAACAGTACCCAATGCGTAACGATTTGGGTTGGCTTTAAGCTCTTGCATTTCAGCGACAACTAAAACGTTTTCTAATAAGTTATCTACGCCAATATTCTTCTTAGCGGAGATTTCACAAAAGATAGTGTCGCCACCATATTCTTCAGGAATTAAGTCGAATTGCATTAATTCTTGTTTAACTCTTTCAGGATCAGCGCCTGGTTTATCAATTTTATTGATAGCCACAATAATTGGGACATTTGCGGCTTTCGCGTGATCAATGGCTTCTTTGGTTTGTGGCATAACGCCATCATCAGCAGCGACGATTAAGATAACAATATCGGTAACACTAGCGCCTCTAGAACGCATAGCGGTAAAGGCTTCGTGCCCTGGTGTGTCGATAAAGGTAATCTTTTTACCGTGGATTTCTTTTTGATAAGCTCCGATCGCTTGCGTAATGGCGCCGGCTTCAGATGCCACGATGTTGGACTTACGAATTTGGTCAATTAAGGTCGTTTTACCATGGTCAACGTGACCCATAATGGTAACGACTGGCGGTCTTTCAACTAAGCTAGAAGGATCATCTACGATTTCTAGCTCTTCAAAATTTTCTTCGGATACGACTTTTTCTTTTTTAAAATCAAAGCCGAACTCTAAGCAAATTTGACCAATTAATTCATCATCTAAGGTTGTATTAATGGTGACCATTTTTCCCGCCATAAAAAGTGTTTTAATAATATCAGAAACACTGATATTAAGTTCTTGCGATAATTCGTTTACAGTGAGTGCTTTCGTAAAAACGAACACGCCTCCATTTACTTTGTTCACTTCTTTTTGGCGATGGCTTGGAACATTGCTCACGCGGTGCGCGCCATTATTCCGATTTTGGCCTTTCTTTGGTGTTTTACCTGCCATAACATCACTCCCCTTTTTGATTGATTGTTTTTAAAATTTGTTGCGCTAACGAACGATTTTTGATTAATAATATAGCGACTTGATTCTTTCCGGTAGCGTGCGCTAATTCTTCTTTCGTAAAATCAGCAATTACTGGAACTTTTTTCTTTATTGCCTCAAATAGCACTTTATCTTTCGTGCTTTCGCTAGCGTCTTTTGCTAAAAATATAACTTGGTTAGGCTTTGCAAGTAGTAAAGCGTCTTCACCAAAAGCGATAAAGCGTCCTCTACTTGCAAGTCCTACATAATTTAATACTTTATTCATGAATGAGTTTCTCCAATTCTTCATAGATAGAATCAGGAATTTCGTGTTCAAGCGCTTTTCCTAAAGCGTTTTTCTTTTTCGCTAAGGCTAAAGCTTCTTTACTTCTTTTTAAATATGCGCCACGCCCATTCATTTTAGAAGTAAGGTCTACCACTATGTTACCCTCTGGTGTACGAACAATACGGATTAAATCCATTTTTTCGCACATTTCTAATGTGGCTACACATCTTCGCATGGGGATTTTTTTCATGGTATCACCTTCCTTTCTTAAAGATTAACGATCGTCGTCATCGTAATAAGAATCGAATTCATCGTAATCGATATCATCCTCTTCTTCGATATCTTCTTCTTCGTTATCTAATTCTTCTAATTCTTCATCGGTGTAGATTGGCATATAGGTAGAACGATCCACGGTTGGTGTGGTGGTATCTTTTTCTTCCTCTTCACCTTCACTATCATCCGAACGATAGGTTTTCTTTTTACGAGCAGCGTATTGGGCTTGTCTTTCCTTACGTTTCTTCTCGTCTTCAAGTTCTTTTTCTAAGTCAGCAAGTTTCACTTTGGTATGAACCACTGTGGTTTCTTCTTTTGGTTCTTCTTTCTTAGGTTCAACTTTGGTAGCTGGCTCTTCTTTTACTTCTTCTTGAACTTTTTCTTGTTCTTCTACTGGAGCTTTAACTTCTTCCACGACTGGTTCAGTGATGGTTTCTTCCACATCTTCCACTTCATCCATTTCAGGAAGTGATTCTTCAAGTTCATCATTGTGGTCTAAGAGTTTTTCTTCTTCTAAGCGTAATTTGGCCATTGCTTCTTGACGTTTCATCTCATCAACTGTTAAATATGGAATGCCTAAACGCATCGCTTCATCTTGTTCTTTAATATCAATGTTCCAACCAGTAAGTTTAACCGCTAAACGAGCGTTAACACCTTTTTTACCAATGGCTAAAGAAAGTTCATTGTTACGAACAACCGCAACAGCTTTCTTTTCATCTTCGTAAAGAAGGACACCTACAACATTAGCAGGTTTTAAAGCTTCAACGATATATAATCCTGGATTATCGGTATAAGCAATTACATCGATTTTTTCTTTTTCTTTGGTATTTCCTAAAGCGGAACAAATCTTTTGAACACGTGTTCCATTTGGACCAATGCAAGCACCGATAGGATCAACGTTTTGATCTAAGCCAATGACCGCAACTTTACTTCTTTCGCCAGCTTCACGGGCAATATCTTTAATGACTACGATGCCTTCAATAATTTCATGAATTTCTTCTTCAAATAAACGTTTTAAGAAACCTGGATCCGTTCTAGAAACGATAATTTGTGCACCTTTAGTATTATTTTGAACATCGACAACATATAAACGAATTTTATCGCCAATACGGAAAGTTTCGCCTGGAATCATTTGGCTCTTTGGAAGATAAATGCTAGTTTCTTCTACGTTAACAATTGCGGAACGATCGTCCACTTTTTCAATTTTTCCGGTGACCATTTCGCCTTTCTTCTCTTGGAATTTTTCATAGATTGCTTGTTTTTCAGCTTCCGAGATCTTTTGGCGTAAAACCGATTTAATACCTTGGGCAGTTAATTTGCTTAATTCATCGGTTGAAACAGGAATTTCATAAATATCACCAACATGATATTCTTTTCCATCTTTACAAGCATCTTCTAAAGAAATTTCTAAGAAGTCATCTTTTACTTCGTCAACGACATTCTTTAAAACATACATTTCAATCGTACCTTTTTTCGAATCAATGTCGACACGAACTTGAGCTTCTGCTAATCCCTCTACAGGAGTAATACCTAATTGCTTGATTAATCCTTTTTCCATTGCTTCTTTTAAAGCGGAAATAATCGATTCTTTAGAGATGTGTTTTTGGGTTTCTAATTCATCAAGTGCTTTTAAAAATTCTTTTGCGTTAATCATAATTTGTTCCTCATTTTTTAAAACTTTATAGCAAGTCTAGCATTATCGATATCTTGACGGGGAATCGATACAGTTTTGGTTCTTGTTTTTATTCGATAAGAAAGCGTAACGGTATCGTTATTTACTTCTTCTAAAGTTCCCTCTAGAACGTTTTCTCCTTCAATGGGGTGAGTTAGATGTAAATGGACATACTTATGGACAAACCGTTCCATTTGATGTAATGGGATGGGTCGTTCAGCGCCCGGAGAAGATACATCTAATGTGTAACTATCGTCGCTAAAATCCAGCCGATCTAATTCTTCCGATATGAATTCTGAAAGTTGAACCGTTGCTTCTAAATCCATAATGCCTTCTTTTTTATCAATGGCAAAATGCAACGTTTTTTCCCCTTTTTGACTTTCAAATGTCACTTCACATAATTCGAAGCCTTTTTCATCTAAAAGTGGGGTAAAATGTGCTACTAATTCATCGACTAACATCTTTTTTCCTCCATTCAATAGAAAGAGTGAGGAATCTCCTCACTCATCAAGACATATCGACATTAAATCACTTGCGTCATTTAACATAAATATTATAGTCATAAATCAATTGAAATATCAATCATTTTTATAAGTTTTTTTCTTTTTTTCTTAAAATCGCACGTATAGCGATGGAAAAATGAAATTTTTCTTATTAGGCAATATTTCCAATTCCCGATAAATGGAGAATGATAAATAAAACACCTAATACTAAATTAGCAAGTCCCACCCATGCTAGATAGCTAACGGAAGCTGGTTTATCTTCGTGTTTTAATAAGCGATATTCATAGAATGTCTTTGGTACATTCGTATATTTTGGATTTTTGCGAAACATGCGAGCGCCAAATTTCTTGAAGCTATAACTAAACATATCGAAGAAACCATCATTGCTAATCCAAGAAAGTAAGAACACACTAATAAACACTACACTGGGGACGAAGAATGAATCGGATAGTAAGCGACTCCAATTTTTCATAAGCGTAAGGTTTAATTCTTTTATTTCAAAAAGAAGTACCCCTATTGAAAGTAAAACGGAGACGATAATACATATTCCGTATTTATTGATTTTACTCTTCATTCTATTTTCCTTACTCTGCTTCTTTTAATTCTTCTTGGAAACGAG
Organism: Caryophanales bacterium UBA7581; assembly: GCA_002477825.1. Lineage (GTDB taxonomy): Bacteria > Bacillota_I > Bacilli_A > RFN20 > CAG-826 > CAG-826. Next base: position 11,080 of record DLKT01000058.1, read on the forward strand.
CAAATTCTTCATCATTACAGTAAATAAAGTGTCCTGGACGAATTTCCCGCATCGATGGACCTTGCGTAGAATAATCGTGTGCAGTCATTGGATCATACGTAATTCTTTTACGATTCTTTTCAAAATCTGGATCTGGATGTGGGATAGCGGATAATAATGAACGGGTATATGGATGAAGTGGATGCGCAAAGAGTTCATCCGAACTTGCAAGTTCCATAATTCTTCCATAATACATAACCGCAATACGATCGCAGAAATATTTAACAACAGATAAATCGTGAGCGACGAATAAGATGGTTAAACCTAATTCGTGACGGAGATTGTTTAATAAATTAATAACTTGTGCTTGAATGGAAACGTCTAATGCGGAGATTGGTTCATCAGCAATGATGAATTCAGGGTCCATAATTAAGGCACGAGCAATACCAATTCTTTGACGTTGTCCACCACTAAATTCATGAGGATAACGAGTGGCATGTTCAGGAACAAGGCCCACCATTTTTAAGACTTCGTTTACCTTACGATCAATGAATTCTTTATCGTGAATTCCACGAATATGATAACCTTCGGCAATAATTTCACGAACGGTCATACGAGGATCCAAAGACGCAATTGGATCTTGGAAAATCATTTGCATCTTGGTCATAATTCGTTCGCTCTTAGCGAATTTTAAAGCTTTTTTGTATGTCTTTTTTAAAGCTTTAAAGGCTTTTAATGCTTCGGGTGTCATCGAAGAAGGTTGTCCATTTTTTTCAATAAAATCGGCAATCTCTTTTTCATATGCTTCTTTCGTGGCTTTTACGCATTGAGAAGCATAGACACGATCACAATATTTTTGGTCAAACTTGGCCTTTTTGATTTTTTCTCTTTGAACCTCAATGATGCCACTTAACTCTTTTTGAACAGCACTCATTAAGTCATCATATTTTTTCTTGATTTCCGAAACTTTTTCTTGATATTCTTTCGAAGCTTTGGCTTTAGCTGCATCATATTCTTCTTTAGAAGCATCTTTTAAGTCCGCTAAAGCGTTATCCATATCCACTTTTGCGGCATGAATTTGCGCTTGCATTTCGCTATGTAAAGCTTTAATTTTATCATTTGCACGAATACGAGAGAATTTAATTTCTTTTTCATTCCAACGCGTTCCTGCTGAAACACGGACACCTTTAAAATAAATATCACCAGAAGTAATGTTATAAAGTTTAATGATAGAACGACCCGTCGTGGTTTTACCACAACCTGATTCACCAACTAAACCAAAAACTTCACCACGATAAATATCAAAACTAATATCATGAACAGCTTTGTTGTATTTTAAATCACCTGAACCAAATTTAAAGTATTGTTTTAAATGGCGAACCCGTAATAAAACTTCACGGGGGCCATCAGGTGTGTCAACCATTAAAGGTGGTATTTCAACACGGACATGATGAGGAGTAAGATCTTCTTGCTCTTCAAGAGTTTCAACTTTTTCTTTTTCTTCCATTTGAATTACCTCCTTATCTATTCAGCTTTTTTCTTTCTAGTCGTTGACTTAGTTTCTTTTTTTGCCGTTGTTTTTTTCGTAGTAGTTTTCTTTGTGGTAGACTTTTTTGCCTTTTTATCGGTTGGTTCATCCTTTTCCACTACTTTTACTTCTTCCACTGGTGTTTCTTCACCATTTTTTCTTGCTTTAGCAATACGAATACGTTCGGTTACAATCTTTGGTGCTTCCACTTTTGGAGCGTTTGGATGTAATAACCAAGTTGCTGCATAATGAGTATCGCTGACTTTGAATAAAGGTGGTTCTTTTTCAAAATCGATTTTCATCGCGTATTTGTTACGTGCTGCAAAGGCATCTCCCTTTGGTGGAAGAATCATGTTAGGTGGTGTACCTGGAATTGCCTCTAATTTTTCCTTGGTGTTTAAATCAGGCATAGAGGATAATAATGCCCAGGTATAAGGATGTCTTGGATCATAGAAGATATCTTCAACAGTTCCATATTCCACAATTTTACCAGCGTACATAACCGCAATGTCATCAGCCATATTGGCAATAACGCCTAAGTCGTGGGTAATAAAGATAATCGATAAACCTTTTTCCACTTTTAAGCGGTTAATTAATTCTAGAATTTGTGATTGAATGGTAACGTCTAATGCCGTGGTTGGTTCGTCACAGATTAAAATATCTGGGTTAGAACTTAAGGCAATAGCAATAACGATTCTTTGACGCATACCACCAGAGAATTGGAATGGATATTGGCTAAATCTCTTTTCCGGTTCAGGAATACCTACTTCACCTAAAAGTTCAATCGCTTTATCCTTGATTTCTCTTTTGGACATCTTGTGCACTGCATTTTTAAAGCAGCGATAAATATACTCAAATAAAGTATTGGTGTAAGTTACGTTATCAAATTCTTCATTTAACACTTTTTCGTAGTGAGCAATGAAGTTTTCAATAATTTCTTTTGTTTTAGTAAAGACTTCTTCCGGTGAAACGATGACTTCACGTCCATAGGCACGAGCACGAATATCATCATATTTTTTACCTTCTTGAAGCATTTTTTCTTTCTTTTCTTGTTCTTTACGTTGTTCTTCTAGTAAATGTAAAGATGTTTTGTAATCGGCAATATAACCTTCTAATGTAGGAATTAAGGTTAATGCAATATCATCTTTAATTTCTGCAAAAACATATTGCGAAGAAAGAATGAGTTTTTTAAGTTCTTTTAAAGAAGATTTTAAAGCATTAATATCATAGGAAGAAGCATCAACAAAAACAGTGTTTAAAAGATTCTTCACATAGTCTAAAACTTTTTCTTTTCCTTCTTTAGCGGATTGAAATTCTTTTTCAACTGCTACGGATAAACATTTTAAAATCGCTTCTTTTTCTTCGTCTAAAAGTGCCCATTCTGGATGAATGTAGTTGGCTTTCATTGAAAGTACAACTTTACCATGACGTTTACGAGCAGCTTGCCATTCGCGCACCGCTTTTTTGTCTTTCTTATTTTCCGCTTTAGCGGCTAATTCACCTTCCGATGGTAATAAGCACTCTAAGAAGAGTTTTTCTTTATCGGCAGTAATTTCAACATCACGAGAATAAGGTTGATTCAAGCAAATCGTGAATAATTCATTCGCCATATCATAATCATTTGGATGTAAGTGATCAATTAATGATAATGAACTTTCTCTATATCTCTTTAATAAATGTTGAATTTCTTTTTTCGTATATAATCCAACTTCTGAAGCATGTTTTTCAATCAATTTTGCAAAAAGTAAAAGTGTTTTTTGCGCTTCTTTACGGGTTGCTTTTGCTTTTAAAACAATGGCTTCCGTTAATTGCTTACCCACACGCATAACTGGATTTAAGCTAGATAATGGATCTTGGAAAATCATCGAGATTTTAGATCCTCTAATTTTGGTGAAATCTTCTTCTCTTAAGGAAAGTAAGTCTTTTCCATCATATAAGATTTGTCCACCTTCAACAATTTTGTTTCCGGCTAAAATACCTAAAATAGCTCTAGAGGTAACGGATTTACCAGAACCTGATTCACCAACAATACCTAAAGTTCTTCCTCTATATAAAGAGAAATTAATTCCACGAACTGCTTTAACATTTCCGTTGTTGGTACGGAAAGAAATTCTTAAATCTTTGACTTCAAGGATTTTTTCTTCTTTGCTAGGGGTTGAACCATTTGTGGAAGTTACTACTTCTTTATTTTCCATCATCATTCTTCCACTCCTCTCAATGAAGGGTTCAAGGCATCACGTAGGCCTCGTCCAAAAATATTAAATCCGACCATTAAAATGGCGATAAATAAAGCCGGGAATAAAATAATGTGTGGATAGTTTTGTAGGCTTCCCTGACCTTCTTGTAAAACTGTACCTACTGAAGTAATCTTCATATCAGTACTTAAATCAATAATACCTAAATAACTCAAAGTGGATTCTGAGAAGATAACACTTGGAATCATTAAGATACAGGAAGTAACTATTGTACCAATTGCGTTAGGTAAAATGTGACGGAAGATTAAGCGTGAATCACGAGCACCTAGTGTTCGGGCCGCTAAAACATATTCTTGACCTTTATAACGATAGAATTGCATACGGACACGAGATGCTGTACCAATCCAACCGGTTAAAATAAAGGCAAAACCAATCGATGGGATTACCCCAACTTTTTGCGATAAGTATAAGTTAAACAATACCGCGACAATCATCATTGGAATTTCCGATAGGATATCGGAAACACGTTCCATGATTAAGTCAACAGTACCACCATAATATCCTTCAATAGCGCCGTAACAAATACCAATAATAATATTGATTAAAGCAACGACAACGCCGAGAATTAAAGAGAATCTAGCACCAGTTGCTAAACGCGTCATAATATCTTGGCCTTGGTTATTTGTACCAAACAAGTGGGTTGGCGTTTTACCATTGTGCATCATTTTATAATATTCCATATAATGGATACGGCACTCTGCGCTTCCACTAGCCTCGTTTTTACGGAAATATTCAGGATTTTCTGGATCATAAATCGTTTCAATATTTCCATTTTCATCATAATAAGGAGTATTATTCACTGAAATTCTCTTTTGTTCTTCTGGTGTCATTTCATTATAGTTTTCATATAAGGTAGGATCTTGCATTGTTCTATAATAGAAATTAGCGTTTTGTGCTTGTGTATAAGTATCGTAATACTTAGGAATTTCGAAAATTGGATATAAGATTTGAACATTTTTTTCTTTTTCGTAGTTTTGAATTTCTTCAATTTTTTCCATTGTAAATGTTTCATACTTATAGCCGACTGCATAAACATCAACACGGCAAACATAAACATTGACCTTACGACCATTTTTGACCGTTTGTTTTTTCTTCACTAATTTTACAATATAGCCAGGTTGATTTAAGTAGTTTAAATATTCATTTTCATTTAATGTAACTTCTTTCGTTCCATCTAAGAAACCTGTGCCCTCAAATAAGGCAATACGAGGAATCGCTTGTTTAAATTCAATTTCAACATCATTAATTCCATAAGGTGAAAAGATAGGTGCAAAAATAGCAAATATAACCATTAAGACCAAGATAACAAACGCAACAACGGAGGCTTTATTTTTACGGAAACGAAGTAAAGCATCTTTAAAATAACCAATAGGTTTGGTTTCAAATTTGGTATCAAAAATTGTATCATCGCGTTGCACAAGTTCAAATTGTTCTTGTGGAATATTTTCAAATTGTGATTGATCCATTATTTTCTACCTCCAATCCGAATTCTTGGGTCGACAAAGCCATAGCTAATATCGACGAGTAAACCAGCAACAAGTCCAATGGCTACGTAGAACATCGAAATAAATAAGAAAACGTTATAGTCTACTTTTCCTAATTGAATGGATGTTAAATAGACATTAGCAATACCTGGAATGCCAAAGATATTTTCAATAACCATAGAGCCACCTAAAATACCAATAAATTCACCAATAAACATTGGGAGAATTGGCACCATTGCATTTCTAAATGCATGGCGATAGGTCGCTTGACGGCGTGTTAAACCTTTCGTTCTTGCAAGTAACATGAATTCGCTCGTCAATACTTCGGCCAATTCATCACGGATATAACGAGTAAATCCGGCAATTGTACCAAATGATAAGGATAAAATAGGTAAAATCATAGAGACAAACATTTCAGGTGAAAAGAAATCTGTTCCATTTTTCACTGTATCTGGTAGAATGCCCCATTTATAGCCGAATAAATATTGAACAACGAATGCATATACATAGCTAGGGACAGAGACGAAAACCATAACAAGAACACCAATTAAATGGTCTTGCCATTTGTTCTTTTTCAAAGCCGAATAAACACCTAAAATAATGCCAAGAGGAACACTGAAAATCATTGTGTAAACATTGACAATAATGGTTGGTGGTAATTTTTCTAAGACGACACTGGTGACAGGATTACCACGAGAAATGTGATAAGATTTGCCCCAATCAAATTTCGTAAATAAACCAACTAAAAATTCCCAATACTGTTGCAGTAATGGTTTATTCAAGCCGATAGTTTCACGAATGGCGGCATCAATTTCTGGATCCACACCAGGACCACGTGCGGTACTAGCGGGAAGTAAACGAACTAAGATAAAGCACATTGTCATAATAATGAAGAACGTCAATATCATGAGTCCGATTCTTTTTAAAACATACTTTAGCATGAATTAAATCAACTCCTAACTATTAGCATTTTACTATATGTAAACGAATTTTAACACTTATTTTTGTAAAAAATAAAAATTTTTAATCTCAAAATTAAATAGACGATAAGGGCGTCCCTACGATACTAGGAAACGCCCTTGATTTAAAAACATCAATTGAAGGGATTTATTATAATCCTGAATATGTGTAATCTAATGTTTTCTTTTGTTTTGCCCATTCAGAAGCGGTAAAGTTGTAGGTTAATTCACGAATTCCGCCACGACCAACGATTGGAAGGTCCTTTTGAACTGCATATTCAACCTTGTAAGATAAAAGTTCAGCTTCTGCTCTAGAGGTAAAGCAAATGGTTTCATAACGAAGAATAATTGCTTTTTCAAGTTCAGCTAAGATGTTTAAACGAACTTGGTGGCCTTCAGTCTTGCCAGCTTTTCTATCATCACGATCCATAATTGCGTATTTTCCACCAGCACCAATGGCTTGTCTCCAACCATCATAAGTCATTTCGGTATCTCCGGCACCTTCTTCAAGAAGCTCACCTTTGATTAATAACTTTTCATTTTCTGGGTGGAAACCATATTCACATTTAGTACTTTCAGAAGTATAAACTTGCATAAATCCGAATGGATCCATTGTCATACCACCCCAGATGGACCAAATGCAATCAAAGTCACCATTATAGGCTGTATTATAGTAATCTTCATCTTTACGAGTTTCAATTTTAATCTTGTTTTCAAGACCTGTTCCTTGTGTTGCTTCATCTAAGCATTGACGGATAAATAAGACTTGGGCTTTAGAAGCTTCAGAATCCGTATTATAAAGAAGCATTTCAATTACAACGTTATCACTTGCAGTTAAGTGACCACTCTTTGTGCTCGCAATTTCAGTTTCATAGGCTTTTTGGAATAACTCTTTTGCCTTTTTAACAGAATATCCATTAGTGATATCACCATAAATGCTTTGAGAGACACTTTCACCTTGTTTGGTTTCACGATATATTTCATTGTTGCTATAATCGGAAATGTATTGGTTATTTAATAAAACAGTAGATGGTACGTGACCAGAGGTATATTCAGCAGCGAATTTTTGACGATTCATAGCATATGAGAAAGCTTCTCTAAAGTCATGGTTAGCAAGAATTGTTTTATTATTTGCTCCTTTTTGACGTTTGCTTAATTTCTCGTAATCCGTGTTAAATGTTAATTTTTGAGAATAGGTTGTTTGTGTTCTATAAAGACGTTCAGAGTTGCCATAGGTCTTCATATCGTCTGCGGTTAAAGAAACATCATCTAAGTCACCTTTTAAGAATTTTTGTAAAGCGACAGAGTGTTCAGTAATGATGGAGAAGTTTACACAAGTAGTTTGATATTTTCCTACGTGCTTTCCATCGGTATAACCATACCATTTATCATTTCTTTCAAGAAGAATAGATTTTCCTACTTGGAAACGAGTAAGTTTATATGGTCCATAAGACATATAATTTTTTTGTCTTGTTGCATAATTAGTAAGAACAAGGTCTCCACTTTCAGATTTTCCTGCTTCATAATATGGTTCATAAACAATCCAGTTACTAGAAAGGTTATATTTTAAGTAATATTCTTCAATAGCGGTAGACACATAAAGTGTTAATTGATAATCGCCCGTTTTGACTAAGCCAACATCATTCCAATCAAAACTATCCCATTGATAACGAACATAAGTGATTTGGTCAATCATTTCGTTAATTTGAGATTGATCAGAGCTACCAGTGAGAAGCATTGCTAATATATCAAAAGCTGCATCATCTTCAGTTGTATACATTTTGTAGCCTTTATTATCTTCATTGATAGTAATAGATTCAATGCCATAATATTCATGTTTATCAGTTTCAGTACCTTCGGTTTTCATAATACGATTAAAGTTAACATATTTTGAAAAAGTTTTTAATAAACTTTCACCCATTTCAACTTCAGTCTTATCTTCACTCTTTAAATATCTTTCAAAGTAAGGAATAAAGTTATCATTCATATAACCAACAAGGTTTTTGTATTCCTTATCGTTTAAATTAACGTTAGCAATTAAATAAGGGCTATCTTCGTCAAAGCTATAAAAGCGTTGTCCATCACTTAAGACGCCTGGTTGATCATAGTACTTTGAATATTGTTCGAAAGTCTTACGGTCTGATTTAAAATACTTTTCAGCGTTTGCAATTTTTAAAGTATCTTGATAATAGCTTGTAGCACGATAGTTTTGCATTTTTGGATTAAGAAGTTGTTGCATAGAGTAGATATAAGTATCCGCATTAATTGGCGTTCCATCTTCCCAGCAAGCATCTTGGTTTAAATTAATAATCCATTTGAAGCCCTCTGCACCTGCATCAACAGATTTGTCATCGATTTGATACTTTTCAATTTCTTCATCGGTTAAGTCATTACTTTCATTTTCGTCAAGACCTGTATCAATAGGATCACCGTCTGCCATCTCAGAAATAATGTCATAACCTGTCTTTGCCTCATTCAACACGAAATCGTACAAACCTGTTTCAGTGTAACCAATAATGACAGCGTCATCATTTGTTTGCCAAGTGTGAACATTCCATGTGGATGGTGAACCGGCCATGTATGTATTATACTGATAATCCTTTTCTTCGCTCCCACCGCAAGAGCCTAAAAGCATTACCGAGGATAATAACATCAAGCCAACAACTTTGGTTTTTTTCATATGTTTTTCCTCCTATAAAATCCTTAATTAAACTTATCATATTTATATGATAGTTAAATAATACTCTAACACTTTTATGAAGTCAATAAAAAATTTTTTTCATAAAAAGAAAGTGCTTACATTTCATCAAAAAATGTTTTCATATTTATATGAATCTTTTTTCACGTTTGTAGCGTAAGGCAAAGAAAAGAAAAATAAAAAATGAAGAATCTTTATAGATGAAAGTTTTTTCATTATTTATTTTAACTGAAATAGAAAGTTTTATTCAGTTCTATTCTTAAAATAAAATTAATACTTGAATCATTGCCTTTTATTCATTCATAAAGCAGGTTATAATCACAATATTAAGAATTAGATAACTTTAAATCTATCAAGCCAATCGAATCAAAAAAAGGGAGTTCTGCTATTTCTAATTTTATAATAAGCCGATTATCGTAACGATAAATCCGCTCCAATCATACTGTAAAATACTATTTAAACTATTTAGGTTTAATAAACAAAAAAAGATATTAGTCACGATCACCTGTTAAGTGAGAATCCAACTAATATCATTTATATTATACATAAAATTCAAATGTTGCGAATTTTTTTCATTATACTTTTGATGTGAATCAACAATTTGTATAGAAATATATTGAGCACTTTATTGTTCTTTTTTTCTCTTTTGATTATTTCTATAAAAATAAAAATCACATTTCTCATTACCTCGTCCGATTGTGCCTTGTCTTTCAAAGGCAATTCCACACATATCTCCATAGACACGATCATCACTAAAGCAAAAAGTACTGGTTAGTTCTTTGCATCCTAGTAATTCGCAATATTTCATATAAGGACACTTTAAAACATTCACACGATAATGTTTTTTGTCGAATGCAATTTCTTCTACTTTAAAGCCAGTCTCTCCATCATACATCTTACCAATCATCTTGTGAAAAATTGTGAAGAATAAAGGACGAATAAAAGGAATTTTGGTTGCCTTATGAAGACGTTTCCTATCGGGTTCAACTCCAATTTTTACCGCTTCTATTAATAACGCTAAAGCTTCTTCATGAGAAAAATATTTTATCATTTGAAGACAAATGGCCACTCGCGGAAAAATCATTCGTTCAGTATGTATCTTTTCTTATCTTTATATTGTTTGCAAAACTCATTACAAAGCGTTACTGCATTATCGAGTAAAAATTCCGTTTGCTCTTCACCAATTCTCTTTCTTATTTCATCTAAGAGATAAGAAAAGCCACCCAGTTTTTTATAATATTTTTTGTCAATCATCTTTCTATGTCTCCCATTTATCTTTTAAAAATTTTAAAATGTGCACATTTTATTCACCATAGATTAGCATGATTACAAAAGAATTTGTATCAAGTAAAACGACTAAAACACCTGAAATTAAAACATAAAATCTTGAATAAAGAAAGTTGGTTTGTATCAAATTTGTATCAAGTTGAAAATTCAAGTAATAAAAAAGCCCCATTTTAAGGGCTAAAAACAAAAAAATGGTGCCCCCTGCCAGAATCGAACTAGCGACGGATCCTTACCATGGATCTGTTATACCATTTAACTAAGGGGGCATCCCATGCAAAAAGAATAATAATATAGTTTTTACATAAAGTCAATGTAATTTTTAGGATTTTTCTCTTTTTCTTGTTTTAGGATTTTTCTACCCAACTGACAAACTAAATGCAGTTTGAAAGTCGAGACAGGCATTTAGTACGACAAAGCCTCCTATGTAGTAAGATTAATGTGTTCCCCGACCGGAACAAAAATCTCACCCA
>DLKT01000039.1 GCA_002477825.1 Caryophanales bacterium UBA7581
GCGTTAGAAACTTTTTAGTTTGTTAACAGCCCCTTCTTTTATTGATTCTTTTTAATGTTGGCCATGACTGCCCGAATTTGTGCTTCGCTTGGCTTACGTCCCATGGATTGGAACATCGCGCGAATCATTTTTTCATTAATTGGTGGATTTTGTTTTAATTGTTTTTGAATTAAAGTCCGAGTAACCACAAATCCGATAGCAAGTCCCGCAATAAAGATACCAATTAAAGTAAATACAAATGGTGCGGTTTCCATCGCTACTTCTAATACGATCATTTAAATCACCTCATCTAACGCTATTATTTTATAATATTTTTACTCTATTTACAATATAAAAGAAATGGGTAAATTTTGCGTAATTTTCATTCTTGATTTTGGTGATTTTTAGCGGAATGAAACTTGAACATTCATTTCTGCATGAAGATAGTCTTGAACGCTAAAAATAATTTCAGCAACCTCTTGCATCGTTTTATTTTCGCTTACAGTTAGAACATAGACATCCTTTTCATTAATTTCGACAAAGCATGTCGGTTTTCCCATACCAATGATGATATCACGAAGGTCTTTTTCACTCTTCATGGTTTGTTCTTCTTTTTCAATGAGTTCAAGCGCGATGGCTTTTTCCGCATTGGTATATTCACTCGAAGCGATAATATCATATTGTTGATCGATGACCTCTTTATGTTGTGTTTCTTGTTCTAAAATCATCATATCAAAATAGGGATCAGTTCCCTCTTCTACATTACTAATCACTGGATCAGCACTTGGATTTTTTGCTTTAGAAGGTAACATCACATAATAAATAGATAAAACTAAAACAAGTGAGAACATACTCAAGAAAGCCACGAATTGACGATTCATAATTTTTTCCTCCTACCGTTATCAAGTTATGCTACAATTCATCAATCAAGAACATGTTTATCATAATCTTTTTGATTTCTTTTATTTTGTCGAATTTTCTTAAAGTCGTAAAAAAAACTACTTAGCGAAATGGCTAAATAGTTTTTGCTTCATTTATTAAGCGCGACCGTCGTATTCACCGTTATCGGTACGAACAATAATGGTTTCGCCTTCAGAAATAAATAAAGGAACGCGGACTTTAAATCCTGTTTCGGTAACCGCTTCTTTCATAGCTTTGTTTACGGTATCACCACGAACGGCTGGTTCACAAGATGTAACTTGTAATTCAACAGTGGTTGGTAAAGAGATACCCATAATTTCACTACCATAGAAAACGATTTGAACTTCTTCATTACCTTTTAAGAATTGAGCTTCCCATTGAAGACGATCTTTACTAATTTCGATTTGATCATAGGTATCGTTATCCATAAAGACTAAAGCGTCTCCACTATCATAAAGATATTGCATTTTCTTCTTATCTAAACGGATGACTTCAACTTTATCGCCACCAATAAAAGAAAGTTCAAGAACGGCACCAGTACGAAGGTTTTTAGATTTGACTTTGACTTTCATTTTCGCCATAGCGGTCTTGTTTAAAGCGATATCTAAGCAGCTATAAACATTGCCTTCATATTCAAAAGTATTGCCAGGTCTTAATTCTGTGATGTTAATCATATGACTTCTTCTCCTTTTATAACGTAATTATTCTATCAAATTTCCTAGAAATATGGAATAAAAAAGTATAGAAAAATGAATTTTATCATGAAAAACGCGTCCATTTTTTCACTCATTTCAATGAAAACTCTTCTTATTATGTTTTCTTCTCTTTTCTTTTTAAATAAAGAATAGAATAAAAGAAGGTATAAAATACAAAGATAATCCAGGTAAAAAGACTCACTTCTCCTAATAATCCAAGTTCATGAAAAAGAGGGGTATAGAATTTTAAAAATGTATTGATTACCAAAAAAAGAATAGCGCATATCGCCAATAAACCTCTTAATCGGTCATTTTGGTGAGGAAATAAAGAATATATTCCACCGATAACAAATAAAAACCCAATTTGAATCATACAACTTAAACCGAATTGGTAAATATATTTAGAAGCGATGTTTTCTAAAAACAAAGTCATTCTTATACAAGTAAAATTACAATAAAAAAGACCTTCCTCAAGCAAGGTGGAGAAAATGCCTAGAACAATCGATAGCGTTAAAAGTCTTTTGATGTTCATCTAATCACCTAATTTAAGTATGGTCTAATTTAAAAATTTAATTCATAAAAGGGTTAAATTGAATTTCTTTTTCTAACGAAGTACTATTTCCATGTCCTGGGTAGACTTTCATATCACCATTTATCTCATAAAATTTCTTTAGCTTTAATAAGCTACTAGATACGTCTTTAGCGTTTCCTAAAGGTAAATCGGTTCTTCCAATACTTCGATAGAACAAAGTGTCACCGGTAAATAAGGATTGAATCTTTGGAAAATAGAAGCAAACACTTCCGGGCGTATGAAAAGGTGTATGAATCACTTGCACTTCTATATCGCTAAAATGTAAAGTCTCTTCATCCCATAGATTTTCTGTCTTTTCTACAACTTGAACATACTTTCCAAAAAGAACACTCCCATTTTTATAAGGATTATCTAAAAGCACTTCATCGCTTTTTTCTATATAAATCGGGCAAGAAAAAGATTTCTTCACTTCTTCTATTCCTTCAATATGATCAAAATGTCCGTGCGTTAAAAGAATCGCCAAAAGGTTAATACTTTCTTCTTTGAGCCATTTTACAATTTTAGTTGCTTTAAAAGAAGGGTCGATTAAAACCGCTTCTCTTTGTTCGTTATAAATGATGTAACTGGTCGCGGAGTCATCCCCGCCCATAAAAATTTTTACGTTCATACTTCTCCTATTTTAACGTTTCTAATAAGCGCTTTTTCACGTAATAGGATACTTGACTTTCTTTTACAAGCTTTTTATATTCTTCAATACTTGTCGCCTTTAGAACCGCTCTTAAAAGTGGTTCTAAAGCGTCATAACGACCTTCGCTATGTAAAATAATTTCCCGCGTCCGCTCTTGAAGTTCTTCTAAACGAGTTAACTCATTAAAGATGATTTCAACGCGATAATTTGCATTTAGGTCATAAACAAAAGAAATCGAAGGAACAATGCGCGTAATCTTTTTGCTCTTCACCAACTTATCATTCTTATATAAACGAATGACACCGTCTTTAATATCCGAGAATTCGATATCCATTTTTCTTCTTGGTAAAATCGTTATTTCGCCTGTAGAAGAAATTTCAACGATTTGTTTTGTTTGTTTTTTCTTCCATTCTACTTTTGTAGCTTTAAAATAGGTTTCTACGACTTGGTCCTTATTTTGATCTAAATTATCTTCATAAAGCGTGAATTCGCCGTCACCTTGATAAATGTGCACTAATAAATGACGAGGATTGGTATATGAATTCTTTTCATCTAAAGAAAGAGGTAAAATCGTACCTTCTTTAGCTAAAACGGGAATGGAATCTAATAAGCGATAAAGCGTCTGGGTATGATGTTCACGTTCAATATGATAGACATCGCCGGTAAAGATATCGGTATATCTACCCTTTGGTAAATATGCTTTCACTGCGCTATACCCGCCTTTTTTAGAAGGTGAAGTAACTGGCGCTACTAAAAGATTACCAAAAAAGTATTCTTGTTGATATTCATACGCTTCTTTTACATCATGATGATAATATAAAGGTCTTACTAAAGGTAAATCTTCTTTAGCAGTTTTATAGTTATAGCTATATAAATAAGGAATCATTTGATGACGGAAACGTAAGAAATTCATAGCGATTTCACCGGTTCCATTACTAAAGTACCATGGTTCTTTGGTCATCGATAAAAAATCTGAGCAATGTAAACGCATAATCGGACTAAAAGTGCCATATTGAAGGTGACGGACATAGAGTTCATTTTGATGTACACCCCACATATGTCCTCCAATATCATGACTCCACCACGTATAACCTACATTACTCGCTGTTGAAGTAAAATAAGGAAGATACGCTAAAGTATCCCAAGTAACATACGTATCACCAGAAAAGCCTAAGGGGTAACGATGTGAGCCAATCCCTGCATAACGCGATAAAATTAAAGGAACATGATGATTTTCTTTATGATCTAAATAATGATAATGATTTAAAGCCCATAATGGATCTAACGAAGCGATTTTACTCTTCGTTCCTTGTTGCCAATCAATCCACCAGAACGTTACACCATCTTTTTCATAAGGATGATGTAAAACATCAAAATAATTATTAATAAACTTTGTATCGGTAAAATCAAAAGGGATTTGTTCTTGGGTAGATGGATCTTTACACATAGCTTTAGCAAATGTTGGATAAATTTCTTCCCACCATCTAATACCTAAGGCTGGATGTAAATTTAAAGTAACTTCTAAATGATGTTTTTCATGAAGATCTTTTAAGAACTTACGATATTTTTTTACAAGATGAGGATTCCAAGTATAACCCGTCCAACCATCTAAATTTCCATAAAATTCTTCATTTTCTAGATGTTTCTTTTCAAAATGGAACTCTTTTTCAATATTATGGAAGTAGTGCCAATCCATATCAATGGTCGCTACCGTAAAAGGAACATGCCAATCTTCAAATTTCTTCATTAACGCTAAATATTCTTCATCTGTATATGGGTAAAAGCGGCTCCACCAGTTTCCTAATGCATATCGAGGAATAAGAGGTGTTTTTCCTGTTAAAGAATATAAAGCTTGAATAGCTTTTAAGTAATCATGACCGTAGGCAAAAATATATTGATCAATACCTAAGCCAGTTTTATCTAATATTTCGCCATCTTTTGACAAGCTTAAAGAACCAGCATCATCAAAATAACTGACACCTGATAATGAACAAACACCATCATTTAAAATGACTTTTCGTGGTGGATTTTCATTGAAATAACCACCATTACAGCCATCTAAAGTACGATAGGTACCTTTTAAATTTCCTTCATTTGTAATGGGATGAATTTGATTGTCTATACGAATACGTGCGTCTTCTCTATTCTCTTTTAAAATGAGTTCAGCTTCCGAAGTTAAAACGTGAAAGCCTTCTTCATCTTCCCAAGTTTTAAAGCTTTGGACAGGATGATTTCTATACCATACGCTTTGTGTCGGTTCATCCCGGTACACTTTTTCTTTATTTTGCTCTAAACGAAATAAACGAGGCGCTAAAACAGTAATACGATAATCTAAATAAAAAACAATATTTTCTTTTCTTGCTTCACTTGAAACATGAATCATTAGGCTCTTTTTTAACATAAAAAATAACTCCTTGTATTTACTTATAATTTATCGAAAAATGACTAAGAACGCAAGATTTCATCATGAATGCCGAATCATTAAAATTAATGCTTTAAAAAAATAAGGCCCACTACATCAAGAATTAATTCTTTAATATAATGGGCTAATTTTTACGTACTTAGAATATTCTAAATAATAACAAAGTAATGCTAAAATAAGGTTGAATTAATTTAGGACAATATAAATCATTCGTAACCGACATTTATATTATAATTTTTCAATTTCTTCAGTAGCAAAATCTTCGACATAGAAAGTTCCATCATTTATCATTTCTAGTCTAACTTTAATCTTTGATAATAATACAAGAATTTCTTTTTTATTTTTCTTTGCTGTTTCTTTATTAAATATACAAGGTTGATTATCCGCATTAAATTCATAACACTCATTATATAATTCAGCACATTTTAAATTAAGCTCAGAAAGTACTTTATCTTCATCAATAATGTCTATTCCTGTTAAAGGTTCCCCCGTTTCCACATCACTAATCCAAATTGGACCTTGTAAATAATCCAACATTAATTTAACTTTTTCTTTTTTATTCATCATTTTTTGTACCTCGCTTTCAATTTAATTGCTTCTTTTTCTTTGATAGGATAAGCTGAAACTATAAATCCATTTACACCTATACCGGTTAATAAATAAAATTTACCATTAAATAAATATAATTTTTCTATTCCATCGCGATTTCCGCGTTTAATTAATCGTGAATATTCTATATTACCATTAGTAATAATTTCATATATATGATAAACAATACTTTCACTAGAAACATTATGTTTTTCATAGAAATCATCAGTATGTTTTCTTAAAATATGATTTAATCCTACATCATCATTTCCCTTTTCCAGCCAAACCATTTGACCACTTTTATCATTCGTAACAAACAATACATCATCAGCATTAAATTTTACCTTAGCATCTATTAGTGGTTTTAATATGTTATCCTTTTTCAGTAATTCATCAATTTTATTATCAAAGTCGTTTTGTGCAATGCTGCCTTGTGGAGTAGATCCAACACCTATTCCTAGGCCACTTTTACTAATCTTTCCCATTTAGTCTTGCCCCCTTATTAATAATATTTCTTTCTTTAAGAATATTATTTGGAATAACAATCTCTATTTTTTTGTTATAGGCGTATTCAAATAGTTCAAGTACTCTCTGGTCATTTACTGATACACTATAGACAACTATTTTCTTTAATTGTTTAAGATTATCAACCGTATGCTTTATTGCTTTTTGAAGTAATTCTCTTTCAACTCGTTCTTTCATTGAACCCTTTACACTAAATGCTACTACTTCGCTATCTTCCATTCCATCAAGCATCACATCAAAATAATTTTCGTTTGCATATGTAATATTTGGTATTACTATAATATTACATTCAAAACATAGCCATAATGATACAATTCTTGATTTAAATAGTCGATAGACATTTTCAATCCTAGGTATGTCTCCTACTTCTGAATAATCAGGTGCAATGGCGTATCTGACTTTTTTAAATCTTTCTTTATATTTTTTAAGTAATTTCACGTCATTATAATAGATAGCTTCAAATATACCATTTATAGTATCAAACTTAACGTCATATTGATAAAAGCATATGAACGTTCTATTGGTTTTCTGATAATTAGATATTTCACTATATAAAGCAAGGTAATCAGGATTAACTATACAAGGACATTTGATATAAGGCAAATCATATTTACCACAACTATATGTTCTATTAGTTAAATCCACAAAATTTAAGTTTAATAATTTCTTTAAGCTTTTCTTCTTTATCATAAATCACCATAAAGAAGGTTCTTATGAAAAAATACCATATAACCATTCCCCCTTTTAACACATAAATCTTGATTTTTCCGATCATATATGGTATCCTCACAAGTGCTCATGTCGTGATTTAACCAAATCATGATTCTTCTCACCTGATAATCAGGTGAGCTTTTTTTATTTAATTTCAATAATAATCATTCCTTTCTTTTTAAAATGCTTAAATCAAATAACCTATATAATACAGGATTATAATTTAATCCAAAATCATCCGCTAAACCCTTAATATACTTTTGCATATATCTTTCATACTCAATTGGCCCTTCTGGAATATTTTTGTATCTTAATCTTTTGAAAAATTCTCTTTTAATTAAATCTCTTGGCATTTGTACAGCAGCATTTAAATAGTTTGTTTGTCTTTCAATAACGTCAATTTCACTCGTTTTATTATTCCAAAAAGTTTTTTCAAAAGCTTCTTCTTTACATGCATGAATTACATTTGTCGTATGAGTATTGAAATAATCTTTATCTTTAATCCAATGCATTGACTCATGTCCTGCTACAAATCTTTCTTTTTTATCGTCCTTTTCATCAATAAGAATATTATTAATTACAACTGTTCCTTTTTTAAAAAATTCCATATGTGGTATATCACCATGTTGGTATTTACCATTATTCCAAACACACCAATTTCCATCACCAAAGAATATCATCCCTAATAACTTCTTATTTGGAGTAATATATTTCCATTCAATTTCTAATCCTTGCTTTTCCATAAAATCATATGCATCAAAAGGAATAATTTTCTCCAATCTTTCAGGATAGAACTCACTATTAATTTTATCAGCCATAATTTCTAATTGTTGCTTTGTATAAAAACGCATATTTGTACACCTACTTTTTACTTATCATTTTTTCAATAATTTTAATCCACTCATCATCTCCCAAATTAAGGTCTTTTGCTTTACGTAATGCTACTCTTACACTTTGATTATCGCGAACATATTCCCTTAAATCTTGTGCTATCGAATCCTTACTACTAGCCGCTAAATCATATAATTCATTTGCTTCCTCATTTGATAATTTTAGTACTTCAACCATCCTTTCTAAAATTTCTTGTGTTGGCGCATTTCTTTTCGATTTTTCAATATCACTCATATATGCCGGAGCAATACCAACTAAATCTGCAAACGCTCTTAATGTAATGCTTTTGTTTTGTCTTTTTTCTTTGATATACTCGCCGAATATCATAATTAACCTCCTATAATTATGTTAGCTTGTTAGCACTTATGCTTACATTATAACAAATCAAATTAATTTGTCAATACAATAAACTGCAAAATCCAAAAATATGCTCATCAAGGCTTGTTTTACAAAAAAAAAAAATAAGACACAAGTCTTATTTCTTTTCTTTATGAACAGTTTGCTTATTGCATTTCGGACAATACTTTTTGATTTCCATCCGTTCTGGATGATTTCTTTTATTCTTCGTTCCGATATAGTTTTCGTTTCCACATTCCGTACAACGGAAGATGATATTTTCACGCATGTTTCTACACCTCCGACTTATCGTAGGTTATTGTATCATAAGGAAACACAATTTTCTATATAAAATGTTCAAAATATTATACTTTTTTTCATTTGCCATCTAAATGCACCATAAAAATCGTGATAAATCTCTTATTTTTTTGATTTTTAATAAGGATTTTTAAGGAAACTTCAAAGTGTAAATTAAATCTATGTTATAATAACAAAGAAAAAAGATAGGTGATTCAAATGAATTTTAGAGAAAACACTCGCGTTATTCATGTTAAAAATGTACAAATCGGTGGCCAAAACCATATCGTGATGCAATCCATGTGCAATATTAAAACTTCTCATGTCGATGAAGTTGTTCAACAAATCTTAGAATTAGAAAAACTTGGCGTTGAAATGATGCGTGTTTCCATTATGGATGAAGAAGATGCACGCGCTGTTAAAGAAATCGTGAAAAGAATTCATATTCCTTTAGTAGGAGATATTCATTTCGATTATCGTCTTGCTCTTTTAGCCATTGAAAATGGTATTGATAAAATCCGTATTAATCCCGGTAATATCGGTGCATTAGAAAATATTAAAAAAGTAGTGGATGCTTGTAAAAAGCATCATATTCCGATTCGTATTGGGGTGAATTCAGGTTCATTAGACCAAGAATTTTCTTCCTCTTCCCCTAAGATAAAAGCGGAACAACTCGTTTTATCCGCTAAAAAACATGTCAAAATTTTGGAAGATCTCGATTTTTATGATATTGTCATTTCTTTAAAAGGGAGTGACGTCCTTGAAACCATTGAAGCTTATCGTTTAGCGAGCACAATATTTCCTTATCCTCTTCATTTAGGTATTACCGAAGCGGGAACAAAAGAAATTGGTGTCATTCGTTCGGTAGCGGGTCTAGCTCCTTTAATTATGGATGGAATTGGTGATACTTTACGTATTTCCTTATCGAGTGATCCTAAAGATGAAGTCATTACCATGAAAAGAATGCTTCACGATTTAGGATTATATCCTAATTATCCTACATTAATCTCCTGCCCAACTTGTGGAAGAACACAAGTAAATGTGATTGAAGTTGCTAATAAAGTACAAGAAATGTTAGAGACTTTATCTTATCCGATTAAAATCGCAGTCATGGGCTGTGTAGTTAATGGACCCGGCGAAGCAAGTCACGCTGATATCGGAATTGCTGGCGGAAAAGATTATTGGCTACTCTTTAAACACGGAAAGCCTGTCATGAAATTATCAAGTGACGAAGTCTTAGAAAAATTATTTCAAGAAATACGTTCATTAATCTAGGTTTCTCACGTATACATAAGTATACGAGGAGGAACTATGATACCTAGTCGTCTTGTCGCATACTATGTGGATAAAATAGACGAAAATGATGCTAGAAAACTCATCAAAAAATATGGATTTGATTTTACAGATCAAGAAATTGCCATGTTACTTCCTTTTGTAAAACAACATAAATATGAATTGCATCGGCGAAATAAAGATATCCTCTTAAGTGAATTAAAAAAGGTAGTGCCTTCCACTACCTATCAAAAAATTGAAATGATTTTACAATCCTATTTATAGTTTTTCTTTCATTTCTTCGTCAAATACACCCAAATGAAGCATTGAAATCTCCTTTTCATAAGGAGATTTTTCATTGATATAAGGTGTTTCTAAAATAAAAGGAACATCTTCTAATTCAGGCGCACAATATAAACGATATAATGTATCAAAACCAATTTGACCAAAACCGATGTTTTCATGGCGGTCTTTATGGCTCCCTATTCCGTTTTTAGAATCGTTTAAATGTACGACTTTAATGTTTTTTAAACCTAACTTTTCATCCACTAAAGCTAAAAACTGTTGCGTATTCGTTAAATCATAACCACCATCGGATAAATGGCAAGTATCTAAACAAAAACCGATACGGTCTTTTTTGATGATGTGTTGATAGACGTACGCTAATTCGTCTAACGTACGACCAACTTCAAAACCTTTTCCTGCCATGGTTTCTAATGCAATAGTGACATGCGATGGATCAATAGCTAAAACATCATTTAAACTAGAAATTAACGTATCTAAACCGGCTTTATCGCCTGCTCCTTTATGGGAACCCGGATGTAAAACTAAAGTAGAAATTCCCATTTTTTCGGTTCTTTCTAACTCCGTTAATAAAAATCTTTTGCCCATTTCGATTTTTTCAGTCTCAAGAGGGTTCGCTAAATTAATAATATACGGCGCATGAACAATAAAATGATGAGGATCTAATTGATGCGCTTTAGCAAGTTCAAGGGCTTCTTCAATATGTAATTGCGCTAAAGGAATGCGCTTTGCATTTTGCGGTGCGCCTGTATAAAGCATTAACGTGTTCGCACCATTATGTAACGACTCTAAAATGGAATCAACATAATAATTGGGCGCTTTCATAGAAACATGACTACCTAAATACTTCGCCATATTTATTCTCCTCTAGCTTCTTTTTTATAACGCTCTACCCGTTGACGGCGGATATCTTCACGAATAATTTTTCTTTTATGCCGTTTTTTCGCTTTTTCTACCGCTACTTTGACTTTCTTTTTATAGCCAGGTTTCACTTTTTTTGTTTTGGTTTGACTAATGGCTTTTTGAATCTCTTTTTCTAACTCCGTATTCACTTTTCTTTTTTTCTTTTTCTTACTAACGGAACTTTCTTCTTTTAAAACATCATTTTTCAAAGATAAATATTTTAAAGAAACGCCACTAGATAATAAACGTTCTACGCGGTCTACATGGTCTTGATCATAGAAAGTATAACAATTACCTTCTAAGTTATATCTTCCGGTTCTACCTGCACGGTGGAAATAAAAGGCCATATCTTGTGGTAAATCCATATTAATCACATCGCTTACGCCTTCTAAATCTAGTCCACGAGCGGCCATATCACTACAAACAATGATAGAAAAATCATTTTGTAAAATACGGCGCATCATTTGTTTTCTTTCACGCGCGGATAAATCACCATGTAAAATACCGGCTTGAATATTTCTTTTGATTAAACCTTGATAAATTTCATCCACTTTCGATTTGGTGGAACAGAAAACTAAACATAAATAGGGTTGAATAATAGAAAGTAACGACACTAAAGCATCGATATCTTTTTGATGTTTGGTATCGACTACAAAATGTTGAATGCGGTTCGGGTTCTTTCCTTTTTTAGATAAGAAAATTCGATGTTCTGGATGAATGTATTTCTCCAAAAATGGAACAAAATTATCCGCAATCGTTGCCGAAAATACGAAAATGGATGGCTGATCTAATCGCACTAAAATATCGTCAATTTCTTTTAAAAAGCCCATTTCCGTTAACATATCCGCTTCATCTAAAACCACGTATTTCGCGGTCATAACATTAAAGGCATTTTCATCAAAAGTTAAATCATGTAAACGACCTGGTGTTGCAATTACGATTTGCGCATCTTTTTTATTTTTACCGAGCATCTTATTTTTTTCTTCACCAGAAGCTAATAAGCGAATGGTTAAAGAAGGATAATAAGCTAAGAATTCCTTTAAAAACATAAAGGTTTGGTACGCTAATTCGCGGGTAGGTGAAAGAATTAAGGCTTGCGTCTCATCTTTATTCATATCAATTCGATCTAAGATTGGAATTAAAAAAGCATGGGTCTTTCCTGATCCCGTTTCACTGGTGGCTAATAAAGATTCCCTTTTTAAAGCCTTAGGAATGACTAATTCCTGAATGGGGGTAGGATTTTTATAGCCTAATGCTTTTAACGTTTCTACCATTTTCGGTGATAAAGCAAAGCTTTGAAATGTTTTCATTGAACATCACCTCTCGTCGTTATTATACATGATTTCATGTTTGAAAAAAACGAAAAATCAGCGAGAAAGAAAACATTTATTGATTTTGCATATATATAAAAGTGGGGTGATGTATGATGTATTCTAATTATCCAGGTTCAAATCGCGTAACACCAATGCCTAATGGCTATCCTATGCGTGGTTATCCTTCTATGCCGTATGGACCAGCGCCATATGATATGCGTGCTAGTGTAGGTGGCCCTATGCCATATATGCCAAATATGGGGATGATGCCAAATACCGCTATGATGCGTACTGGTTTACCGTTATCTATTCCTAAAGGCGGTTTATTAAAAGGACTTTTCCCTTCTCTAGGTTCGGCCTCTAGTTTAGGAACAAAAGGAATGATTAGTAAAGTTCTATCCGGCACGGAAAACGTTATCGCTACCGTCAACCAAGTCATACCAATTTATCAACAAGTTAAACCATTATGGGATAATTCTAAAGGTGTTCGTTCCGCATTAAAAAAATTCTTCCCATTCTCTAAAACTTCAAAAACGGCCACGAAAGAAACCAAAGAAGTCATAGAAGATCCAGAAATTATTACGCCGAAAAAAGAAACCAAAAAAGCGCCGGTTCAAGAAGAAGAAAAAGAACAAAACGAACCGAATCAACCATTTTTCTAGAAATATGATACAATAGGGATGAGGTAAAATTATGAAAGTTCAAGTCCTTCATCCTTATGGTTATTGTTATGGTGTCATTCACGCCATTGAACTCGCCAAAAAAACCAAAGCGGAACATCCTTCCGAGCATGTTTCGATTTTGGGTATGCTCGTTCATAACACGCATGTCATTCATTATTTAGAAGAACTTGGTATTCAAACTTTCTTTGATTCCAATCGTTCCTTAGAAGAATTACTTAGTGATGTACCTATGGGCTATGTTATTTTTACCGCGCATGGACATGATAAAAAATTAGAAGAACTTGCCATCCAAAAAGGTTATCAAATCGTCGATGCAACTTGTCCTTTTGTGCAAACGAATTTAAAAGAAATGAAAAACGTTTTAAAGCAAAATAAAAACTTGATTTATGTTGGAAAAAAGAATCATCCAGAAACGGTTACGGCTTTATCCATGGATTCTCATATTTACTTTTATGACGTAAAAGAAGGATTTATCGATAAGGTTCCACCTCAAGATGAGCCCGTAGTTATTTTAAATCAAACCACATTATCCATTTTAGAAATGAATGAAATCTATCAAAATTTCCAAAAGCAATTTACGCATTTAGAAATCCATGATGAAATCTGTAATCAAACGCGGTTACGCCAAGAAAAGGTTTTGCATCTAGCTAAAAACATTGATTTACTTTTTGTTATTGGTGACATCCATTCAAACAATACAGAATCGCTCTATTCTTTAGCTAAAACCACTTATCCGCATTTAAGTATCTATAAAATTTCTTCTCTTAATGAAATTCAAGATGTGTGGCTTAAAAATCATCAGCACGTCGCTTTAGTGTCCGGTGCTTCTACACCTAAAGAAATTGTAGATGACATCGCTTCATTTTTGGAAAAATATATGCACAAGAAAAGTGATTGTACCA
>DLKT01000049.1 GCA_002477825.1 Caryophanales bacterium UBA7581
AAATCCTTCTTTTATTTTAAAGGCTAAACTTACATCTTTTCCTTTCACTTCTAAAAGGGCTTCATCATTTCCTAAGATATTGCTAAACAATAATGCTTGATCATTATCTTCTATGGCACTTACTTGCATGGTGGTAGAGGTATAAAATACAAAAGTTGCTCTACGATCTCCGTTTTCAAAAATAATTGTGTTTTGCGTATTACCTCCTTTAGGCACTCTTACAAATAATTTACTTGTCTGCAAAATGTATTCTTGATCATTTTCAGTTAGTGCTTTTTTAGGAAAACTTGGATCAATCATTGGTAAATCAATTGTTGGTATGGTTATTTTTGTTGTTAATTCTTTTGTTTCTTTCATTTATTTTTCCTTTCTTTTATTAAATAATTTGAATCATTGGCCCTGGTAAATCAAACGAGTTATGATGGGTATTTACTTCAACATGTCCATCCACAGCACGTCCAATTCTCTTTCTTAAATACATCAATAAATCTAAAGCATGACTTAATACTTTCTCATTAGAAACTAGAATAAATGCGTCAATATCACTATATTTAGTGGCGTTATTTCTCGCAAAAGATCCATGAATCCAAAATTCATCAACATAAAAATTTTCTTTTAAATACTTGCTTTCACTTTGAATGATTTTCGTTACCTTTTTTAAAGAAATATAAGGATATTTTCTATTTAATGCATCTACTCTTTTATAAAATAATTGAAATACGATTAAAGCATTTTCTTCTTGATGATTTTCCAGGTAATCTACTACTTTTTTGGTTTTTTTATAGTTAAAAATTACGGGCATTTTTCTTTCTTTTAAACGAATAAAATTATGAATCACTTCCGCCATCATAACGTTCCATTTCTTTAGAAATACTTTTTTAGTAATCACCATAAAAAAGGCTTCAAAAGCAAAGTAAGATGATGGGAAAGTTTGATAATTATGAATGATACCTATTAACACTTCTTGTTTTCTCTTTTTTAGTTTTAGTTTCTTATTTGTTAATAAAAAATAACATTTTTCAATAGAAGATAAATTAAATCCCGCTCTTTTGATGTATTGGACTATACGTTTTGCTTTTAACATATACTTTTCTTCTTTAAAATAAGGCTTTAATTGCCCTTTATAAATTTTTCTTTTTCGCATTTCGTCTAGTTTCTTTTTAGGGTCATAAAAAAAGTCTCGACAAAACACATAATCAATTTTTGGATTGTATTTCATTCTCTTTTATTTTTTGATATTGTTTTAGAAATTGATTCGCTCCGGTAGAGCTTAATCCACTCATCATACCGATTTCTAAAGCAATCCAAACATTATCCGCTAAAGGGATGACGCTTGCATCAATGAAATAAATAATTACCCCCATTACGCCACCGAGTAAAGCGGCAATAAAAGGAATATAAGCATATCGTTCAGATTTCTTTTTAAAAATCAATTTCCAAAATTCGCTTAGTAAATAGCAAATAAAAGCAATGAGGGGTACGATAAAAATTTCCATTTTTTCTATCCTTTCTTTAATTTTTTTTCATTTCTAACTTCTCTTCTAGCAGTAGAACTCGCTTTAATAATTCTTCGTAGCGTTTTTCTACGTTCAAGAAATTTCTTTCCATGCGGCTTACACTTTCTTTGATATAAGCAATGTCCGAAAGAATAATACCTTCATTTTTACCTTGTAATTTCATCTCTTCTTTTTTTGATTTTAGAAAAGTTAAATACGCAAAAACAATACTTGATAAAGCCGCTAAAACGGAAACAATGCTTATCCATTTTTCGATAACAATCACCTCCTTATAAAGAAGTTTTTTTCGTGATTCTTTTGTTTAGATATGAAGAATAAAGGGAGAATACAATATCAAACAAAAGAGTGATAATAGAAATTCGTTTTCTTTTATCACGAAATCACTCCTTTCATAATGAATAGGGAGATGAAATGCTTAATTTTTTTAAAAAAGACGAAAAAAAAGACTACACCGCGTGTAGTCTATAAAACAGATTCAGTTTGTTTTTTATATTCTTTTATTCTTCTTCGGCAAATTGCGAGAAATAAAGTTCCGCATAGAAGCCTTTCTTTTTAAGAAGTTCATCATGCGTACCCACTTCTATGATGTTTCCGTCTTTCATTACAAAGATTGCGTCAGCGTTACGAATGGTACTCAGTCGATGCGCAATAATAAAGCTCGTTCTACCTTCCATCATGGTATTAAAAGCGTCCGATATTTTCTTTTCTGTTCTTGTATCAATAGAGGAAGTTGCTTCGTCTAAAATGACGATTTCAGGCATTCTTAACATGACTCGCGCAATGGTAATGAGTTGTCGTTCCCCTTGCGATAAGCCACTTTTAGAAGAAATTTTTGTATCATAACCATTACTTAGACGTTTAATAAAGCCATGCGCATGCGCTTTTTTACAGGCTTCAATAATTTCTTCTCTTGTCGCATTTTCTTTGCCATAAGCGACATTTTCTAAAATGGTACCTTCAAAAATCCACGTATCTTGTAATACCATACCATAATGGCTTCGTAATTCATGACGAGTCATTTGATAAATGGATTGGTCATTTAAAAGAATGTCTCCTTGGTTCACATCATAGAAACGCATTAATAAATTAATTAATGTCGTTTTTCCGCATCCAGTAGGACCAACAATCGCAATATGTTGACCTTTATGAATGGTAAAATGGAAATTAGTAATTAAAGGACGCTCGGGCTGATAAGCAAAATAAACATGGTTTAAAGCAATAGTGTCCACATCAGATTCAATATGCACTTCATCCACTTCTTTTTCATCTTCTTGGTCTAAGACTTCAAAGATACGGGCTAACGACGCTAAAGCGGATTGGAATTCCGTCACTACACTCGACACTTCGTTAAATGGTTTCGTGTATTGATTACTATAAATTAAGAATGAAGATAATTCAGAAATACCGATCACTAAAGAAGCACTGATGTTGTCGTTATTAATGAATAAAATAGCGCCTACAATTCCCACTAAAGCATAAACGATGCCGTTAATAAAACGAGTAGTTGGATTGGTGGTTGCCCCCATAAAGACGGCTTTAACCCCGGTATCATAGAGTTGATTCGCTAAAACATCAAACTTCTCTACTGCTTCTTTTTCATAGCCTAATTCTTTGACGATTTTTCCGTTTTCCATCATCTCTAAAACATAAGCGCCGACTTCCCCTTTGATTTGGGATTGCGCTTTAAAATATTTATGCGAGCGTTTGGCAATAAAGGAAGCCGCAAAAATCGATAAAGGTGTCACAACGACAACGACTAAAGCTAATAACCAGTTAATAATAAACATAAATACGAGCGTAAATAAAATGGTAATAATTCCTTGATAAAGTTGTTTAAAACCTTCTAAAATACCATCGGCAACCGTTTCAACATCACTAATCGAACGAGAAACTAAGTCACCTTCTTGATGTTGATCAATATAAGAAACGGGCACATGATTCATTTTATAAAACAAATCATTTCGTATTTGTTTCACTGCCATTTGTGTGACGTGAGACATCGAAAGTTCATATAAGTAGGTAAAAGCCGCTACTCCAATTAAACAACCTAAAATAATGAATAATTTTTGATAGATTGTTTCAAAAGGCACATTACCCACAACAAATAAATCGATAATATCGCCAATGACCATAGGAATATAAAGCGTTAATCCTACAAATATCGTAGCGAACACAATACCAAAGATAAAATAACCGATAGAAGGACGGATATACGATAAAAAACGACGAATGTTTTTCATATTAACGCACCTCCTTTTTGGTTTGAGATTCATAGATTTCTTGATAAACCTCACAAGATTTTAATAATTCTTCATGGGTTCCATTACCGACCATTTCCCCATTATCCATAACGATGATTTGGTCCATTTTACTAATAGAAGTCGCACGTTGAGAAATAAAGAATAACGTTGTGTCTTTTAAATGATGATGGATGTTTTCTCTAACCTTTTTATCGGTTAAATAATCTAAAGCACTGGTTGCATCATCTAAAATTAAAAGTTTCGGTTTCCGTAATAAAGCGCGGGCAATGGTAATTCTTTGTCTTTGCCCACCGGAGAAGTTCTTTCCTCCTTCAACCACTTCATGATCTAACCCGTCTTTATAATCAAAGACAAAGTAGGCTTCCGCTAAACGGAGGGCTTCTAACATTTCCTCATCGGTCGCATCACTTTTACTCATTAACAGGTTAGAACGGATGGTACCTTTAAATAACGCAACTTTTTGATCGACCACTGCGATTTCTTTTCGTAAGTCCTCTAACGAAAGACTTTGAATCGGTTTCCCGTCCACTAATAATTGTCCACTTCTAACATCGTAAAAGCGTTCCATTAAATAAAGAATCGTGGATTTTCCTGAACCAGTTCCACCAATCATACCAATAGATTCGCCATGTTGAAAGGAAAATGTAATATGCTCTAACGCATCATTTTCACTACCAGGATAACGGAAATTCACATCAATAAATTGATAAAATGGTGTATTTTCTTTTGCTTCTACTTTTTCATCTTTTGAAACAATGGAAGAAGTTAAAGCAAAGATACGATCGAGACGAACTTTTGAACTCGCTGCTTTGGTAAATAAAATAACTAAGTTAGAAACGACGAGTAACGCTAATAAAATTTGATTCATGTAGTTAATTACGGAAATAACATTACCTTGCGTTAAATTTCCTACTTGCACTTCTAATCCACTTAAATAAAGTAACGCTACGATACCTAATTGAATCACGGCATACGTTAAAGGGTTTAAAAGCGAAGTAAAGCGAATAATGCCCATACTTTCTTTCCGATATTCATCGGTTTCTTTTTGATAATGGTCATAGGCTTGCTCTTCTTTTAAGAAAGCACGAACCACTCTTGTACCGGAAATATTTTCGGAATTGAGTAAAGATAAATGATCTAATTTTGCTTGTACTTTTTGGTAGCGGTTTGAAGCGGGACGCATAATAAAGAAAATAATAATGGCAAGTGCCACTGTGGTTACTAAAAAGACTAAGCCTAATTTAAAATGAATGATGAAAGCACATATAATACTACCAATAATAATAAATGGTGCCCGAACTACTAAGCGAATAAAACGGTTGACCGTATTTTGCATTTGGTCGATATCCGTAGTCATAATGGTGACTAAATTTTCAGTACCAATTTGATTTACTTCCGCATTGGATAATTCGTGGATATGATGGAACATCGCTTTTCTTAAGTCTCTTCCATACGCATTAGCGACTCTAGAAGCAAAGTATTGGCAGGTTAATGAACATCCAAATCCCAATAAACCAAGGCCAATCATGATAGCCCCTTTTACCAATACATAATGCATATCATAAGAAGGAATACCAATATCAATGATATCTCCCATAATAAAAGGAATCATCAATTCAAAAATGGCTTCTAATAACTTAAAGAAAGAGCCAAAAATGCATTCTTTTGTATATTTTTTTAAATACGACAAGCTATTTTTCATTTTCATCACCTTCTATATTGTAGAAGATTGTAAACTATATTAAAAATATTTATAATATATATGTTCTATACTTAAAATATATAGGAGGAAAACGAATGGATTTACGTACACTTCACTATTTCATTACTGTCGTTGAAGAAGGTAATATTTCAAAAGCGGCGAAAAAGCTCCATATTTCACAACCCCCACTTTCTCTTTGTTTAAAAAACTTAGAAGAAGAATTAGACGTTACCCTTTTTATGCGCGGTGCCCGTTATATTGAATTAACGGAAGCCGGAAAAATTCTTTATCAACGCGCTTTAACGATGGTTACCTTAGAAACCCAAGCCAAAAAAGAAATGAAAGATATCGCTAAAGGCGTATTGGGCACTCTTTCCATTGGCTGCGTTAGTTCTAACCACATGTATGTTTTAACCCATGGTTTAAAAACCTTTATGAAAGAATATCCCGAAGTTTCTTTTGAAGTTCATGAAGGAAACACCTATGAACTTCTTGACTTATTAGAAAAAAATATGATCGAATTAGCGTTTGTTCGTACGCCCTTTAACGTCGAGAAATTTAACGCCATTGTTTTAGATGAACAACCGATGATTGCGGTCTATCACCCTGACTTTTTTACCATTGAACAAGAGCAAGTCACGTTAAAGGACTTAGCGAAATATCCACTCATGATGTATCGCCGTTTCAATAGCATTATTAATTCTATTATGAAAAAAGAAGGAATTGATTTAAACTTTTATTTAAAAAGTGATGATGCGCGTACCGCTTTACTTTGGGCAGATATTGGTTTAGGTGTCGCTTTAGTGCCTTTATACGCTCTTTTATATCCACACGCCTCTAGTTTAAAATTTGTTCCTTTATTAGAAAAAGAACTTCAGACTTCTGTTACTCTTGCTTATAAAAAGAATGCCTATTTAAGTAAACCTGCCCAAGCCCTCATTGATATCTTTACTAAAAATCGCCTTTCTAACTAAAAATACCTCCAAAACTGGAGGTACTTTTTTTATTTAGTTTTCTTTTCTTGATAAGCAATACTAGCTTTAATAAATCCTAAAAATAAAGGATGGGGTTTGGTCGGTCTAGATAAGAATTCCGGATGGAATTGTGTAGCAATAAAGAAAGGATGAGATGGTAGTTCAACGATTTCTGCTAAATGGAGTTCTGGATGAATACCCGAAAAACGTAAGCCATTCGCTTCTAATACTTCTTTATATTCGTTATTAAATTCATAACGATGACGATGTCTTTCTTGAATGCGTTCTTGTTGATAAAGATTATACGCTAAAGAAGGTTTAATTAAATCGCAGTCATAAAGACCAATACGTAAAGTGCCACCCATATCAATTCCTTCATATTGATCTTTTAATAAATCAATAATTGGTGTTTCGGTATTGGGGTCAATTTCGGTTGAATTTGCGTGTTCTAGATGACAAACATGACGAGCAAATTCAATGCACGCTAATTGCATACCATAGCAAATACCAAAGAATGGAATATGATGTTCTCTTGCATATTGAATCGCAAATAATTTTCCTTCCGTTGCTCTTGCGCCAAAGCCACCTGGCACTAAAATACCATCTAAGGAGGCAAGTTCATGTTGGAAGGCTTCGTCTTCATAATTTTCCGATAGCATCCAATGGACTTGAATCTTTTTACCCACGGCGTAACCTGCTGCTTTTAAAGCCTCATGAATGGAAAGATAGGCATCATGAAGTTCGGTATATTTTCCAACAATACCGATGTCCACTTGTCCTTTTAAATTTTTAATGGATTCAATTAAATGATTCCATTCCCTCATATCCGCTTTCGGCGCTTCTAATTGGAAATGTTTTAAAATAATATCGTCTACATGTTGGCTTAAGAAAGAATTAACGACTTCATAGACGATTTTTTCATTTTTACAGACCACGACGGCTTCTTTATCAACATCGCAGAACATAGCCACTTTATCACGAGTATCTTGGTCGATATCATCCCGAGAACGTAACACAATCATATCCGGCATAATACCATAAGAACGTAATTCTTTAATACTATGTTGGGTTGGTTTCGTTTTCTTTTCACCGGTTGTTTCTAAATAAGGCACTAAAGTGTTATGAAGATAGAATGTATTTTCATAACCGACTTCATGCCGCCACTGACGGATAGCCTCAATAAATGGTAAAGATTCATAGTCACCAACGGTACCACCAATTTCGGTAATGACGATATCAGCGCCACTATCACGAGCGGCTTTTAAAATTTGCGACTTAATTTCATTGGTAATATGAGGAATGACTTGGACGGTTTTTCCTAAATAGTCTCCGCGTCTTTCTTTTTTAATCACATTAGAATAGATTTTTCCGGTAGTGATGTTAGAACGTTTAGAAAGTCTTTCATCAATAAATCTTTCATAGTGACCTAAATCCAAGTCCGTTTCTGCTCCATCATCGGTAACGAAAACCTCTCCATGTTGATAAGGTGACATGGTGCCTGGATCCACATTAATATAGGGATCAAATTTTTGCATAAAAACTTTAAATCCTCTATTTTTCAATAATCTTCCTACGGAAGAAGCCGCAATTCCTTTTCCTAAAGAGGAAACAACGCCACCCGTAACAAAGATATAACAAACTCTTTTTTCTTCTTGCATACCAAATACATCCTTTCAAAAAAATAAAAAAATAAAACTCCCTCATTTTTCATGGGGAGTAAAAAATTATTTTTTAGGTGTGCCCTTTATATGTTAGCAAACTAGTGTCCTACTTTTCAATGAAAATCGACATTTTTTAAAGAGAAAAAATTCCGAACATTTTTACTAACTTTTTTCATCTATTTTTTTCAATAATATATTGTTTTATCTCTCATTATTTTGAAGAAACATTACCATATATAATGGGAAGAACTTAATTTTTTCATTCGTACAATTGAGTGGGTTCATCGAAAGGACGATTCCATAATCTAATTGATTTTGTTCTACAACTGCTTTTAGACTCTTCGCTTTTGTGTTATTTCCGGATTTCACTTCAATAGGAACGATTTTAGAATGTAACCAAGTTACAAAATCAACCTCTAAATAATCGGACTTTTGAAAATAATATAAGTTTAAACCATTCGTAATTAAACATTGCGCAATAGCGTTTTCAAATATTCCACCTTTAAAAACACCCATATTACCATTGATAATCTCATAACTTACATTTTCTTTATAAAACGCTAATAAAAGACCCGTATCCATAAAATAGAATTTAAACGCATTGGGGTCTTGATATGCTCGTAAAGGAATATCAAATGTTTTTAATCGGTTCACTTTCATTCCTAATCCTGCATCTGTAATCCAGCCAATAGAATTTCCATAACCTCGTGCTGTTCCACCAGCCTTGACCACTTTATATTGAAATTTTTTATTATCTTTTGCGAGCTGATCAGGTATAGATTTAAAACATTCTCTTGCCTTTTCTTTCATAGCTTTTGAGGCATATTTAGCAATATCATTTTCATAATCGGCAATAATTCGTTTTTGCACAACCACTACATCATGAATATTAGAAGTTTGAATGAAAGTAAGTACTGCTTCAGGCATACCACCTACAACTACATAGTAAAGAAAATACTTATTTAAAGTATGATGTAAGCCATCTGGTAATGGTTTTTGCCCTAAAAAATATTCTTTGTAAGTATCAATTTGTCCATCCACATATCCATTGGCCCATAAAAATTCTTTAAAACTCATTGGTTTCATATGCATAGTTTCAACATACCCAACGGGATAAGAAGAGACTTCATGCATAATAATGCTTAACATTGATCCTGAAGCGATGACGTCAAAGCGACCATCTAAAGCAAAAGATTTCAAAGCAGTTAATACTTGAGGACATTTTTGTACTTCATCGAAGAAAATCAGTGTTTTCCCCTCTATAATAGGGACATTGGGTTGATAAGAAGATAACTGAATTAATAATGTTTTAATATCTAAGTTACTAGAAAAAATATCTAATGCTTCTTTTTCAAATTCAAAATTAATGTTGTAAAAATATTCGTAATTATCTTTTGCAAATTCTTGTACAAGATAGGTTTTTCCAACTTGGCGCGCACCAAAAATAATCATTGGCTTTTTATTTTTCTTTTCTTTCCAATTCTTTAAAGTTTGATACTGTTCTCTTCTCATAAAAGCACCTTCCTTCCATTAGAAGTTTACCATTTTTCCGAAAAATATGCAATTTCACCTTTTAAAAATACCGAAAAATATGCAATTTTACTATTTGAAAATGCCGAAAAATATGCAATTTGTGAATTTGGTCTCTTTTTATTCCTTGTTTTTCTAAGAAAAAAAGCAACTCATTCTTTATTTTAGAATCAATTGCTTTATGTTTTTTTTTATTATCTAATCAATATCCATAGTAATCATTTCACGTTGTCTTCGACCAGATACGATCGCTTTTTTGTTTTGAATATATACATCAATTTCTTCTCTAAAGCCACAGTCATCAAGATAGATACCTGGTTCCAAAGAAAAGCAAATGTTATCAATTAAATGACGGGTATCATGCGTTTCATAACTATCGATATTAACACCTTTTCCATGTGGGGTGTCATCGATAGAAATGCTATGTCCTGTTCGATGAATAAAGGCATTTCCGTAACCTTTTTCTTTAATATAATTACGAATCACTTCATCGACTTCATAACCAGAAACTGCGCGATTTGGTAAGTTTTGATTGATAAAATCCAGTCCTAAATCAATGGCTTTTTCTAAAATATGGAATAGTTCGTTATAGTGAGTAGGCACGACTTTTCCTACATATCCCATCCAAGTAATATCTGCAAAAACAGCATTTTCTTTATTGCATTTTGCCCATAAATCAATGAGCACTAGATCGTGAGGTTTAATATAACTATACTCTTTTTCGTTAGGCGTATAATGAGGATTTCCCGCGTGTTCGTTAATAGCGACCACCGGTGGTTCATCCGTCACTAAATCTTCTTCTTTCATTCTTCTTAAAATAAATTGTTGTACATCATATTCATTAATTCTATGATTTTCTTTGATTTCTTTTTCAATCAAAGAAAAAGCTTCATCTTTAATACGTTGCACTTTTTCCATTGCTAATAAATGTAAATCATAGGACTCACCTTTAAAAGGCGCAATAAAACTCATAAGTAAATCGGCGCTAGAATGCACGTTAACACCACATTTTTCAATTAATCGTACCGTTCCATAATCGCAATAGGATGAACGCGGTAAAGCACCATCTTCACTCATTTCCATCATCACATCTTGATATTGTGATAGATCATGATGAAGAAGATTCACTAATTCATCCCAAGTTTGATAAACATGTAACAGAAAATCATCATCGATATGGTTTTGTTTTAATGGTGTAACATCAATTTTATGGCAGATAATATAAGGATGATTCTTTTTAGGAATAACAACAAATACTTTTCTCGTTAAAAAGATTTTACCGACGATTTCTTGAAAAGCTTCATTATGACACTCATAATCATAAATCACCCAAGCATCATAATTTTTTTCATGCAAGAAATCTTGAATCATTTGTAAGTTTTTCATCATTTGTTCTAGAAAAAGAAAAAGGTAATAGAAATTACCTTACTCTTCGTCTAACGCTCCTTGGATCGCAGGATCTTGTTCAAATGTATTTAAGACTTCCTCTACTTCTTGCCATTCTTCTTCGTCTTCGATTTCCATTAATTCATGGTTATCGTTATAACGTGCAGCGAAGACTTCTTCCGGATTCTTTGGGTCGTAATATAAGACATATTGCGTACCACGATCATCATTTTCATAAGTGAAAAGAATCTCAAATTTGGTTTCTACACCATCTTCATCAACAATGACAATTTCATTATCTAAGGGTTCCATTTTGTTTTCCTCCTTTATTTTTTCATGGATAAGTAACTTTCTAAAATGACGACTGCAGCTTGCTGATCAATCACTTTTTTTCTTTTGTTTCTTGATAGGTTCGCCTCTAATAAACGATTAGTAGCAATTTTAGTTGTCCATCTTTCATCGACCATCTCTACTGTCATTTCAGGGGCGGCCGCTAAAATTTCTTCTTTAAAGCGTAAACAGGACTCAGCGCGAGGTGACATTGTACCATTCATGTTTAAGGGTAAACCTAAACAAATTTCCGTAATTCCTTCTTTACGCGCTAAAGCGACAACGTGTTCGACGGCTTTTTTGTAGTTACCTTCTTCAAAGCGAAAGTTTTCTACGCCATACGCATACCAACGCGAGACATCGCTCATCGCAATACCTAAGGTTCTTGAACCTAAATCTAAACCAATCACTTTACTCATACTATTATTATGCGATAAGTTCTTTCACTTTCGCAAGAGCTTCATCGATTTTACTTGCATCTTTTCCGCCACCAGAAGCCATTTCAGGACGTCCACCGCCGGAACCACCTAAAATACCACTAACAGCTTTTACTAAATCACCTGCACGAATTCCTTCTTTTTGGGCTAAAGCAGATACGTGACTGACGATAGGAAGATTTCCATCTTTTCCACCAATTAATACAATGACATCATCATCATAAACTGTCTTTAATTGGTCCATACGTTTCATTAATCCATCTCGGTCTGTATCATTTAAATAAGCCGCTAAAAGATGGACACCATTATACATCACAAAGCGATTTTCTAATTGTTTTGCTTCAAAGTTTGCTTCTTTTTCTTTTAAACGACGATTTTCTAATGTTAATACTTCTTTTTCATGAAGTAAGGTTTTTAAACGATCTTGAATTTCTAAATAGGAGCCTGCTTTCATCATGGCTTGAATATCCGCTAATAAAGCTTCTCTTTTCTTCAATAATTCATAGGCTTTTAAACCAGTTCTTGCTTGAATACGGCGCACACCAGAAGCGATGCTTTCTTCAAATTCAATGGCAAAACAGCCGATTTCTGCTGTGTTATGAACGTGCGTACCACCACAAAATTCTTTTGAAACATCACCAAAGGTAACAACGCGTACAACATCACCATATTTTTCATCAAACAAAGCAGTTGCGCCAGTCTTTTTCGCTTCTTCAATAGGAAGTAATAACGTCTTTTGCTCAATCGCATCATTAATCCATCCATTGACCAATGCTTCAATTTCTTTTAATTCTGTATCGGTAATCTTGCTAGAATGTGAGAAGTCAAAACGCATGATTTCATCATCTACATAGCTACCTTCTTGGTGTACGTGATCACCTAATACTTTACGTAAAGCGCTTTGTAAAAGGTGGGCAGAAGAGTGATTTTTTCTCGTCAAATAACGTTTTTTAGTATCAATTGCTAAAGAAAGAATATCTCCTTCATGAAGGGTTCCATATAATAAATGAACGTGATGAAGGAATTGATGGTTAGGTGCTTTTTGTACATCTAATATTTCTGCTTCTGTTTCTCCGTTTATGATAGTGCCTTTATCTGGTGCTTGACCACCACTTTCACTATAGAAACATGTGTGGTCAAAGATAACGTCTCCTTCTTCTTCAATCACATCGACACGTTTTCCATCTTTAAATAAACCGATGATGCGCGCTTCCATGTTGGTAGCGTCATAATCAAATTCACTGGGTAAAGTAAAGCTCATCAAATCAGCGGATTGGCGGTTCATCGATTGTAAATCACCACGGGCTGCTCTAGCTCTTTCTTTTTGTTTGTTCATTTCATCATGGAAGCCATCCATATCCACTTTTACACCATTTTCTGATGCAATTTCTACCGTAAGTTCAATAGGGAAACCATAAGTATCATAGAGTTTAAAAGCTTCTTCTCCGGTTAAAGTAGAAGTATCTTCCATCATTTTACGTAAGAGTTGTTCTCCAGACGCTAAGGTCTTTAAGAAACGAACTTCCTCACTATAAATGGTCTTCTTTACTCTTTCTTTATGTTCCAATAAATATGGATAGAAATCC
The DNA here is from genome assembly GCA_002477825.1 of Caryophanales bacterium UBA7581. Lineage (GTDB taxonomy): Bacteria > Bacillota_I > Bacilli_A > RFN20 > CAG-826 > CAG-826. Next base: position 13,385 of record DLKT01000049.1, read on the forward strand.
TTCATAATATCGGTAACGACATCCACTAAGCGATATAAGAAAGGTTCATAAATGCCTAATTTTCTTCCGTAGCGCATTGCTCTTCTTAAAATACGACGTAAGACATAACCACGTCCTTCATTGGAGAAACTTGCGCCATCACTTAAAGCAAAAGTACAAGTACGAATATGGTCAGCAATTACGCGATAAGCCATTTTATTTTCTTCATAAGGAACTTTGGTTAATTTTTCAGTTTCTTTAATAATGGGTAAGAATAAGTCGGTTTCAAAGTTGGTTTCTGCTCCTTGCATAATACAAGCAAAACGCTCTAAGCCTCCACCGGTATCAATATTTTTATGAGGTAATTCTTTATAATCTTTACGCGCCACGCCTTCTTGAGCATTATATTGTGAGAAAACAATATTCCAAATTTCAATATAACGATCGTTTTCAATATCTTCTTTTAATAAACGAATGCCTAAATGGTTAGGATCATATTTTTCTCCACGATCAAAGAAGATTTCAGTATCGGGTCCACATGGTCCTTCACCAATACACCAGAAGTTATCTTCTAAAGGAATCATGTGGTCTTCTTGCATGCCACAACGAATCCATAAGTTCTTCGTTGCTTCATCATCAGGGTGATACGTAATATAAAGTTTCATAGGGTCAATACCAAAGTACTTTTCATTGGTTAATAAATCAAAAGCCCAAGGAATGACTTCATTACGGAAATAATCACCAATGGAGAAGTTCCCTAACATTTCAAAGAAGGTATGGTGTCTTGCAGTCATACCTACATTTTCAATATCATTCGTTCTTAAAGATTTTTGTACGTTGGTAATTCTTTTATTCGCTGGAATTTCTGAACCATCAAAATATTTCTTTAAAGCCGCAACCCCCGCATTGATCCATAATAATGTTGGGTCGTTATGTGGAATTAAAGAAGCACTCGGTTCCACATAGTGTCCTCTTTCTTTCCAGAAGTTAAGCCAAATGGTTCGAATTTCATTTGCAGTTAAATTTTTCATATCTTTTTTACTCCTTTATCCATAAAAAAAAGTTCCTTAAAAAATTTAAGGAACGATGTTTCGCGGTACCATCCTTATTCATTCAAAAGAATGCACTTAATTTTTCGTATTAACGCTACGAACGGTAAGTTTCCTTACGCTTTTAGAAATGGCGTGATTCATTAACTAGAAAGCTTTTCACCAACATGCTTCTCTCTACACTAATTACGATGAATCTGATTTTCCTCATCAAGCGAAAACATTATAACATAGTTTCTTATAAAAATATCTCATGAATTATATTTTTTATAGAAAAGTTGATTCTTCTTACCTTGTGAAATGAAGAAGTACATTGTATGATGATAAAGGAAGAAGATGAAAGGTGAGATGATTATGGAAAATATAAGGTATTACACAAATCAAGAAGAAGACTTTTTATTAGCGTATGAAAAAGATACTGGATTTTTTGCTACCTATGCTTTAAAAAAAGAAAAATGGGAATATTCTAACCTCTCTTTTTCTCAATACATGCATGATTTGGATTTTCATTCTATTGTTGAAGAAAAAGCCTTTGAACTAACAAAAGGAAATATGCCCAATGAACTATATCAGGAATTTCTTAATATACTTAAAGAAAATAGAAAAGGATTATAAAAAAGTATAATGAATTCTTTTAAAAATAGAACTGGAAATTGAGGAACTGGAAATTGATGAAAATTGGATAAAAATTAAATCTATTTTTTTAAAATTTATTGATAAACCATTGCTAATTTCATATAATATGAGTGGTAGAAGCCTATAAACGGCCTACTCCACTAAGTTTTAATTAGGGAAAGCACCGTTCGAGCGGTGTTTTTTCTTTCCCTAAACTTAGATGATGAAAGACTACTCGTCTTTCTTTTTCTTTTTAGATAGCAACAATCCTACTACTTTAAGTATAGCCACTGCTAATCCCAAAATAGCG
>DLKT01000010.1 GCA_002477825.1 Caryophanales bacterium UBA7581
TCCTCACGTAATGTATATAATTTTATCGTTTAAAAGCGATAGAAGCTTTAGAAGGAGGGGAATCAAAGTGCCAAAGACAGTCGTTCGAGATAACGAAACTTTAGATGACGCATTACGTCGTTTCAAAAGACAAGTGAATAAGGCTGGAACCCTTGCTGAAGCTCGTAAGCGTGAGTTCTACTTAAAACCAGGCGTGAAACGCAAATTAAAGTCTGAACAAGCTCGCCGTAAATCTTACTAAAAAAAAGAACGGATTTTATATCCGTTTTTTTTATGCTATATTATGATATAGATAAAGGAGGATGAAACGCATGATTTATTATCCCATTCAGAATATGATGAATGTTCGTGATATTGGTCTATGGAAGGGAAAAGACCAACGTTTTATTCTTCCATTCCGTTTTTTACGTAGCGATCGTCCAAAAAGTGATAGTGATGAATACGCTTCATTTTTAAAAGAACATCAAATTCAAGACATTATTGATTTAAGAACACATAAAGTGATTCAAAAACTCCCTAATCCTTTAAAAGATGATCCCTATTTTAACTATCATCATCTTCCTTTAGAAGAAGGAAGTACGATTTCTTTACAAAGCATGTCTCCTCATGAATTATATAACTTAATGGTAGAGCACAAAGATACTTTTTATCAAATTTTTTCTATTTTTGCCCATGCTAAACATGGTGTTTTAGTGCATTGTACAGCGGGAAAAGATCGTACAGGCGTCGTGATTGCGCTTCTTCTTGAACTTCTTGGAGTCAATGAAGACATTATCGTTGAAGACTATGCTTATTCATCTTTCATGTTAGATGGAAATTATCCGTCTTATCAAAAAAATCATCCGGATTTTAAACCTTTTTTAGGAGAATCTAATCCTTTATATATACGGTCATTTTTATCGGATTTCCATGCGAAATATCATAACGCGCATGATTATCTTATTTCTATTGGCTTAAAAGAAGAAGAACTCGTTTTAATTGAACAAAAGGCCTTTGGTCTTTAGTTCTTTTTTTTTACATTTTTTAATAAAATAAAGTGGTGATTTCCATGTTTACTTATGAAAAAAATGTATTAAAACTCTATCAATATCGCGTTTTGGTGCACCTAGACAAAGAAGAAATTGATGTTCTTTATTCAAAAACCATGTTACGGATTAAAGGAAATGAACTTCATGTCACTTATTTTGCTAAAGAAGAAATTCATATAGAAGGATACATCAAAGCCATAGAAATGGAGAACCATCATGATAAAAAGTAAAAGCGTTTACCGCGTGCGCGTATTTGATCCCACGCAATTTTTAGCAACTTTAAAAGAACATGGAATTGAAATCTATGATTTTCAGTGTGTGGATGAATATCTTTATCAATTTTCGATATCTTCTTATCAAGAAAAAAAGTTTTTATCTTTATATAAAGAAGCTCAGTTAATAAGAAAAACGGGCATGTATTCTGTTTTTGAACATCTTTTTAAAAGAAAAACCGCTTTAGTGGGAATTATCTTTTCTTTGCTTTTATTTTTTTCTTTTACCAGCCGAATTTATGAAATTGAAGTAGAAGGAAATTCGCGAATTTTAAATGCAAGAATTCAACTGAAACTAGAAGAAATGGGTATTAAAAAATATGTAAGAAAACCAAATTATGAAACGTTACTTCAATATGAAAATGAATTAAAAAACTTCTTTTATGAAGATATTGAATCATTAGAATTAAGAGCGCAAGGTGTACAGGTAAAAGTCCGCTACGAAAAAAGAAGAAAAAGTGTGGAATTACCTACGAAAACAGGACCGAAATATGCTCGAAAAAAAGGGATTATCTCGCATTTTGTGATTTCTAGTGGCGTGATTAAAGTCAAAGAAAATCAATATGTTGAAGAAGGAACTTTATTAGTGGATGATACTTTAATTACCCCAAAAGGAGAAGAAATAAAAGTAGGAGCAGAAGGTCAAGTGTATGCGTGGACGTGGACGATTATTACGGTCAGTAAAAATCGAACAAAAAATGAAGAGGAAGTCGAAACATTTTCTTCATTATTAAATGAAGCTGAACAAATGGTAAAAGCAGGCTTTATCGAAGAAGAAAGAATTGATAAAGAAGTCATATTAAGTTATGAAATAAATGAAGAAAATGCTTTATTAAAAGTACATTTTACTTGTTTAGAAGATATTGCTAAATAAAATCATAGGAAAAATGAAGGAAAGTCCCTATATAAATATAGAGGATTATTTATGAAGGACTTTGTATTTCAAAATCGATTATCGGATTGTGGCTTTTGTGCGTTAAAAATTGCTCTAGCGGATATAAGCCAAAATCCCCGCTACTTATATTTAAAGGCGCCGAAAAAATGGGGAAATTATTCGTTTTTAGATTTGGTTAATAACGCTAAAAAACAAGGCTACTTATTAAAAGGCTATCAAATTCCACTTCATCAAATGCCTCCAAAAAAAAGTATTGCTTTACTTTTAAAACGAGGTTCTTTTCATTATGTTTATATAAAAGAGATTGATCCGCAATACTTATATATCTATGACCCGATTAAAGGAAAAAGAAAAGTAAAAAAAGAAGTCTTTCTTTCACAATTTATAGGCTACTATCTATTAGTGAAGAAAAAAGAAAAAGAGGTGAAAATTGTAACATCCTTTTTAAGCCACTTTCCTTATTTTGTTTATTATGGAATCATCTTCCTTCTTTTAGGCATAGCTTTATGGCTATTATTCTAGAAAAATACGGATTTTATGAGTGATTTCTATATTTTTTAATGAAAAAATGGTAAAATAAAAATAGATTGTAGGTGATGACTTTGGAATTACTATTTGAAAACTCTTATGACCCTTCTTTTGATCACTATGAAGAAGACTTTCAAGATTTAGCAAGCTATACTTTTTCTTTATTAAACGTAAAAGACCACTATTCTTTAGAGGTGGATTTTGTTCACCAAGACGAAATTCATGAAATTAATAAAGAATATCGAGGTATTGATCGGCCTACCGACGTCATTAGCTTTGCTTTCCTAGATAAAGTTGATGGTGAAGTGACCATTCAAGGAGACGTTATGCAGATGTTAGGAGAAATCATCATTTCCATTGATCAAGCAAAGATGCAAGCGGAACAATATGGGCATTCTTTGCACCGTGAAATCTGTTTTTTATTCGTTCATGGTTTATTACATTTATTAGGTTATGACCATCAAACGAAAGAGCAAGAAGAAGAAATGTTTGGTTTACAAAACCAAATTTTGTTAGAAAAGGGGATTACAAGATGACCAAAGAAGAACTTTTAAATGAAGCCAATAAAGCACGTGAAAAATCCTATTCGCCTTATTCACATTTTCGGGTAGGAGCCTGTATTTTATGTAAAGATGGTCACTTTTTTCATGGTGCAAATATTGAAAATGCAAGTTATCCATTAAGTATGTGCGCGGAAAGAAATGCTATTTATCATGCTTTAATGGAAGGCTATCATAAAGAAGACTTTGCCGCGTTAGCGATTATTGGAGAAACCGATGAACCGATTTCACCTTGTGGCGCTTGTCGACAAGTCATTCAAGAATTATTACCTAAGGATATGCCAATTTATTTAGGTAATTTAAAAGGAAGTATTCGTACCACAAATGCGGTAGAATTATTACCATTTGCTTTTGACTCTGAGGATTTACAATGAAATCGGGTTTTATCGCCATTTTAGGGCGTCCTAACGTGGGCAAATCCACTTTAATGAATACGATATTACATCGCAAAATTAGTATTATTTCTCCAAAACCTCAAACGACTAGAGATGCGATTCAAGGCATTTATACGACCAAAGATGTACAAATGATTTTTATAGATACACCAGGTATCCATAAACCGAATACCACATTAGGAGAAAATATGAACCAGTCGGCTTTTCAATCGACCAAAGAAGTAGAAGCCGCTATTTTGATTGTGGACGCAAGTGAAGCGTTTGGTGAAGGAGATCAATATATTTTAGATCGTATGAATACCAAAGTTCCTGTGTTTGTTGTATTTAATAAAATTGATTTATGTACCATTCCTCAAGTGGAAGCATTAAAAAAGATATATCAAGAAAAATTACCGGGTGCGAAGATGATTGAGATTTCGGCGTTAAAAGACGCAAATGTCGATACCTTATTAAAAGCATTAGAAGACGTATTAGAAGAAGGACCACAATATTTCCCAAGTGATATGTATAGCGATCACTCAGATAGCTTTTTAATTGCAGAAATTATTCGTGAAAAAACATTAACGCTTTTACGTGATGAAGTTCCTCATTCTATTGCTGTAAAAATTGAAAAATTAACGCGTAAAGAAGATGAAATGGAAGTTCATGCGACGATTGTCTGTGAAAAAGAAGGCCAAAAAGGTATTATTATCGGTAAAGGTGGAAAAATGATTAAGCGGATTGGTACGCAATCTCGCTATGAGATTGAAAAACTCTTTGGGGTAAAATGCCGATTAGAAACCTTTGTACGCGTAGAAAAAGATTGGCGTAATTCGTTACGCTACTTAAAAGAATTTGGTTATAACAAGGATTAATTATGATTGAAAAAGAAGGTATAGTTGTTCGTGTTACGCAAATTAAAGAAAGAGATGCCATGATTCAAATCATTACGAGTGATGGTTTCTTTTCTTTTTTAGCGCGTGGCGTATTAAAAGTAGATAGTAAAAATGCTTTATTTGTTTCTTTATATACGCATGCACGTTTTGAATTAGAAGAAGGAAAAAATGGCTATTACTCCTTAAAGGGAGGAACGCTTTTACATAGCCCAGCTTCGAGTATGAATGATTTACTTTACCTTTTGTCTTTTTCTTCGGTAGCGGAACTCGCGATGAAGTTTTTTGATGAAAATACAGTAAAGGATTATTATCCTTATTTATCCGCTATTTTTATGGCGGTCTATGAAAAAAGTGGCGATCCTTTAACTTTGGTTTCTATTGGCGCTTGTGCAGCGCTAAAACTAAGCGGATATGCCATTCAAACTAGTGGTTGCGTAACGTGCGGAACTAAAAAGGATATCGTTTCTTTTGATATGGATAATGGCGGTTTTTTTTGTCGAAAACATTATGATCCCACTACGATGCAGAATCAAACACCTAGTTTTTTAAAAGCCGTGCGTTTTTTATTTATTGTACCGCCTGAAGAAGTGAAGAATTATACTTTACATGAGCGCGATTTAGTTCTAATTTTAAATCAAGTCCATCAGTTTATGCTCGATTTTTGCGGGATTAATTGGAAAGGCTATGAGCTTTTATTACGCGCCGTGCGAAAAATGTAAAAAAAGCAAAGAAGTACACTCATAATAGGTTGACAAGGTATGTCAAAATGATATACTACTTTTGTTTTATGCGCAAAAACGCGCAAGTATAGGAGTGAAAATATATGTCAAAAGTTCCATTTGATAAAATCGTTACCCATTTACAAACATCGGGTTTCGTTTTTCAAGGATCCGAAATCTATGGCGGACTTTCTAACAGTTGGGATTATGGTCCATTAGGTGTTGAATTAAAAAACAACGTTCGTAAAGCTTGGTGGAAGAAATTCGTTCAAGAATCTCCAACCAATGTAGGTATGGACGCCGCTATTTTAATGAACCCAAGAGTGTGGGAAGCAACCGGTCACGTTTCGACCTTTAATGATCCATTAATTGACTGCAAAGAATGTAAAACACGTCACCGTGCCGACCAATTAATTGAAGCTGAATTCCCAGACGCTAACGTTCAAGCCATGACGAATGAAGATATGATGGCCTTTATCCGTGAACATCATGTGACTTGCCCTCATTGTGGTAAGAGCAATTTTACGGATATTCGTCAATTCAATATGATGTTTAAAACCCATATTGGTGTTACCGATGATTCTAAATCCGTGGTTTATTTAAGACCAGAAACAGCCCAAGGAATCTTCGTTAACTTTAAAAATGTGGTTCGTTCCATGCGTAAAAAATTACCAGTAGGTATTTGCCAAGTCGGTAAATCCTTCCGTAATGAAATTACTCCAGGTAACTTCATTTTCCGTACAAGAGAATTTGAACAAATGGAAATGGAATTCTTCTGTAAGCCAAATACGGACTTAGAATGGTTCCAATATTGGAAAAATTACTGCATTAACTTTATTGAATCTCTAGGTGTCTCTAAAGAGCATCTTCGTTATCGTGACCATGAAAAAGAAGAATTAGCGTTCTATTCAAAGGCCACTACCGATATTGAATACTTATTCCCAACTTTAGGATGGGGAGAAGTTTGGGGTATTGCTGATCGTACCGATTACGATTTAAAACGCCACCAAGAATATTCAAAAGAATCTTTAGAATATTTAGATCCTGAAACGAATGAAAAATACATTCCATATTGTATTGAACCTTCATTAGGTTTAGATCGTTTATTCTTAACATTAGTCTGTGAAGCTTATGATGAAGAAGTTTTAGAAAAGGATACGCGTATTGTGATGCATTTACATCCATTCTTAGCACCTTATAAAGTTGCTATTCTTCCTTTATCTAAACAATTAAGTGAAAAAGCAAAAGCAGTTCGCGATTTATTAGCCAAACATTATATGGTAACTTATGATGAATCCGGTAGTATTGGTAAGAGATATCGTCGTCAAGACGCTATTGGTACGCCATTATGTGTAACCATTGACTTTGACACCGAAAACGATAATTCCGTTACGATTCGTGATCGTGATACCATGGAACAAATTCGTCTTCCCATTGATGAATTAGCGGCTTATATTGAAAAGAAATTAGAATTTTAATGAAAAATTAATATGAAAGGAGGTGTTTTTATGCCAATGGATAATGATTTAATTGAACGTGTTTTGCATGCATGTGATATCGTTCAAGTCATTTCTTCCTATATTCCTGTAATAAAAAAAGGAAGAAATTATGTGGCAATTTGCCCATTCCACGATGATAAAAACCCTTCTTTACATATTTCGCCAGAAAAACAAATTTTTAAATGTTTCGTTTGTGGTACGGGTGGTAATGCGATTACTTTCGTTGAAAAATATGAAAAGATTCCTTTTATGGATGCGGTAAGAAAAGTTGCCGAGTTAGTAGGATTTCATGACGAAAGATTAGCGAAAAAAGAAACAGTAAGCTCTAAAGACGCTTCTTTAGAGCCTTTATATAAGGCGTTAGATGATGTGGCTAGTTTCTATCATTACGCATTAAAAACCGAAGAAGGTAAAACCGCTTTAGATTACCTCGAACATCGTGATTTAGATGAAAAATTACAAGATGAATATCGTTTAGGTTATGCTTTATTAGATGGGAAAAATACCATTAAGTTTTTAACTTCTAAAGGTCATTCCTTAAAAACGATTGAAATGATTGGAATTGGAACCCATGTCGGAAGCGGTTATATGGACCGTAATTTCGGACGAGTTATCTTTCCGATTATGGATGCCAATGGTCGAGTGGTTGGTTTTTCCGCTCGTAGATTATCGGATAATAAAGATGAGGCAAAGTATGTCAATACTTCAGAAACACCTTTATTCCATAAAGCCAATATCTTATTTAACTACCATATTGCTCGAAAAGTAGCCCGTCATGAAGGCTATGTCTATGTGCTAGAGGGTTTTATGGATGTGTTTGCATTAAGACGGATTGGCATTGATTCCTGTGTTGCTTTAATGGGG
>DLKT01000011.1 GCA_002477825.1 Caryophanales bacterium UBA7581
TCAAAGTAATACAAGCAATTTGAGGTCCTCTGTGCAAATAAGGATTTTCATTTTTATTTATTTTCTTTTATACGCCAACAATAATCGCATAATTTTCAACATTATAAATTCAAACAATTACATATTTATTCAACAATTATTGTTATTTTAAAACTTTCCAATAACCATTTTTATTTGAGCCACTTCTTTCGATATATCCTTTTTCTTGTAATGATTTCAAATATCTTTCAGCTGTTCTTTTTGTTTTATTAATTTCAATTGATAATTTTTCTGCTGTTAAAGTAGGATCATTTAGAATTAATTCAATAATTTTTCTTTCCATTGCATTAAGATTTATACCGACATTTATACCGACATTTATACCGACATTTATTGATTTCATAACTTCCGAATCAAACGGAATAGTAACTATAATATGATTATCACTTATTTCAAAAGCATCACGTCCATATTTTTCAATAATGATTGGAATGCCATGTCCTGTATGATCAACAATGTCTAAATCAGAAAATATCTTCATCAATCTTATATTTCTTGGCTTACTAATACCACGATAAAAATCTTCTAATGATAAAGTATGAGGTAATCCTCCATGAGACAATATTTCAATTCTATCATGAAAAAAAGATACTTGTGGTTCTGCAATAGACCAATCATTGTGAACAATTGCATTAACTATTGCTTCATTAACACTATCATAATCAAATAAATAAGTATCAATTCTAGGCCTTACTGTAGTATTTGAAATACATATATTTTCAGATGCTATTCTATTCATCATTTGTTTAAACCCAAATATAATAGACTTATTCCCATAATCACTTCGTTGTGAAATACTTGCTTTATTAATTCCGCTAAATTTGACAAATATAAGTGAATATCTATTGTTATCTGACAATAATTCTGCCATTACATTATAATCCCCATTATTATTAACAAGTTTCAAATTCGTTTCAAAGGTATCATCATTAAGCTTATATCCCATTTCTAAATAGGAATTTTTAAGTGTAAAAAAAGATAGTGTCTTTAAATTTGTAGGAGAGGAAACAATTATATCATCATCAAAAAATCGCATTTTATATCTTTCCTTGATCTGTAATTCACTCATTTCCCTACAACTAGATCCTATTCTTATCATACAACCACTTGATGAAAAGCCATATTTTTTTATGCAATATAATGGTGAAATACCTTTTTTAACATTTATAATAATAACAGGGAGTCCTTCTATAATTTCCAATTCTGTTTTCACGCTATCAATTGCATTTGGTTCTATTTGAGTAGTGATGATGTCCGAAATACTTCTTAAAGATTCATCAATTTTTTGTGCACCACATACAGTTCCATCATCATTAATTCCAATATAAATTTTTCCACCATCAGCATTAATAAAAGCTACAATTTCTTTGATAATTTGATCAGTATATTTAGATTTAAGTTCTATTTTATTAGATTCAATGAACATTTTATATCTCCTCGTATCTTATTTTTTTACATATTAGAATTATAGCATTGTGTGCGACATTTTCCAATTGTAATGCGACATTTACACCGACATTTTTAAAAAGTGCCTCAAATTTTCTGCCTTATAATTATGAAGATTTATAGTCATTTTAGCTTTCGTTTTCTTGCTACAGCTATCGTTTTCTAGCAGATGGCTTTCGTTTTCTTACTGGTGCCTTTCATTTTCTAGTTGATTATAAAAAGAAAACAAGGCCTAAGAAATGATACAAAAATTTTCAAATTTCAGACCAAGCACCTTAAAAAAAGCTAAAAACGCCTCAAATAATGCTATTTTAAGTACAAAAAAGGCTTGATACGCTATTTTCTTTGTATCAAACCTATGCTTTATATATGGTGGAGCTGACGAGGCTCGAACTCGCTACCTCATCGTTGCGAACGATGCGCTCTCCCAGGTGAGCTACAGCCCCACAAACGGCATAACCAATACGATTACGCCTTTATATATTAGTCAAAAAGTCTCTTTTTGTCAATTCTTTTTCCGTACTGACAAACGTGTTTTTTTATTTAGAAAACTTTGCTATTCATTTTCTAATAATTTAAACTTCATAAATGCGGGTTGATGATCACTAAAAGCGTAACCTTCCACTTCTTCTGTACTTGTTACAAGGTTCTTATGCTCTACGACTTCAATGTTATCGGAAACAATAAAACCATCAACAACGGTTACATAATTTACGCCTTTTTGCCAGGTCATTTCCGCTGCTCGACAAGTGGACGTATTATCGGAAGTAATCACATGAAAACCTTCGGGTAATAATGAAGTTCCATCCGTATGGAAGAAGAAAGAAAGCCAATCGGGTTTTAATTGTTCCGTTTCTTCTTTAAAAGGAAGATTATCTTCAGTATAAGTATAAGAAGGATTATACGTTAATAAATCATGATTGAAGTCACCACCAACGACAATATAGTGGCCTTGCTCTTTCATCATATTTAAAAATGTACTTAATTCTTCCATTTGTTTTTTTCTTATGACGCCGCCTTTATCATAGGCCGACATATGAAGATTTACTAAGAATAAAAGTTTTCCGCCTTCAATATCAATTGTTGATACCGAAAAGCAACGATCTAAATCAAAGAATTTATCAAAGCCTTTACTAACAGTAAAAGAATAACGTGTAGCATTATGAATGTAGTAGCGGCTATAAGTTGAAATACCTGAATTCACTTTTCCATGAGGATCATTAAAGGGATATAGTAAATAAGCGGAATGGAAATTAGAAGCAAAGGTGTTATCATATTCTTCAAAATATTCATTACCGATTTCCCATTCATTCACGTGATAACTACGTGTTGAATTCGTATCTACTTCTTGAAAGAACATAAAATCCGGATTAACGTTTTTAATAAATTGATAAGCGCCATTCACATCACGAAGGACATGATCTTTACTAATTGCAGTACCGCGGTGTCCTTTCACTTTCTTTCCTGTTTTCATAACGCCTTCATCCATAAAGAAATCAAAGTCTGGACTATAGGCCCCAAAGCCAATATTGTAAGTGGAGATACTATATTCTTCACCAACTTTTACTAAAGTGTTTTGCGTTTTATGATAAATATCTAAAGGAACTTCATTATCAATTCGAGAATATTGAAGGGCGACATAACTGACATAGCCACCAACAGCGATGACTAACGCTCCTACAATACCACCAATAATTCCAATAATTTTCTTTTTCATTTATTTCCCCTTTCATTTTAATTAAGCTAAATGTTCAACTAAAATAGAAACGCCAATACCGATTAAAACTAAGCCACCAACAAAGGGGGCAAATTTTCTAAAGAAGGTACCAATTTTCTTTCCAAAGAAAGAACCACAGCAAGATAAAATAAAGGTAATTACCGCAATAATTAAGACATTCCACCAAATGGAAAGAGTGTTTCCTTCACCTTCCATCTTGTTAGTATAAAAAAGAATTCCTACCGCAAAAGCGTCAATACTTGTGGCTACACCTTGAAGAATCATTTCTTTAATTGGTAAGTCTTCATCTTTTTGCTCCGTGCCTTCTTTTTCTTCATGTTCTGCTTCTTTATAATCTTTTACGCCTTCAAAAATCATTTTTCCGCCTAAGAATAATAACAAAGCAAAGGCAATCCAGTGATCAATATTTGTAACGAATTTATCTAAACTTGCATTAGCGCTCGTTAAAGAAAATAAATAATAACCTAAAAGTGGCATTAATGCTTGCATAAATCCGAAAAGTATGGCCGACATTAACATCCGTTTTTTAGAAATTTTATGGTAGACAAGCCCGTTGGTGATGGATACGGTTGTTGCATCAATCGCTAAGGCACAACCATAAATCATCGCTTGTAAAATAGGATTCATTTTTATCAACTCCGTTTTTTTATTGTATATGATTTGCTATGAAATAGCAACCTAGAAAAAAGGCGAAAAAAAGGCATGACTAATGTCACACCTCATCTCATTTTTTAAAACACCCAATTTCCTTGATGGAAGATAGCGATTTCTTTTCCGTCTTTAGTAGTGCCGGTAATCTCTAAATTCGCATTTCCAATCATAAAGTCGACATGAATCATCGAATCATTTACACCCATTTTATCAAAGTCTTCTTTGCTATATTGGTTATAATCGCGAATGCAATTAGAGAAACCACGACCTAACGCTAAATGGCAAGAAGCATTTTCATCAAATAAGGTATTGAAGAACAAAATGTTGGAGTTAGAAATTGGAGAATCAAATGGTACTAAAGCGCATTCACCTAAATAAGCAGCATTTTCATCCATCGCAATCATTTGTTTTAAGAGTTCTTCACCTTTTTCAGCATGAACTTCAACGGCTTTACCTTCATGGAAACGAATGGAGAAGTTTTCAATTAATTCACCGCGATAGGATAAAGGTTTAGTGGCGTATACAATACCTTCGGCAACGCCTTTCTTTGGGGTGATAAAACACTCTTCTGTAGGCATATTCGGATTAAAATAAATTTTAGAAGTAGCGGTTGTTTCTCCGCCGCCCATAAATAAAGCATTATCAATCATACCTACGGTGAAATCAGTGCCATTACTTGATTTATAATGTAAAGAAACTAAACCTAATGAATTTAAATAGTCACAATGTTTTTGTAAGTTTTCATTGTGTTTTTGCCAAGCTAAGATAGGATCATCATCTACCCGTGCCGTATATAAAATGGCTTCCCATAATTTTTCCATTGCTCTTGCTTTGGTTTCACCAGGAAAAACTTTCTTAGCCCATTTGCTAGATGGTGCCGCTACTATCGTCCATTGATATTCATTTTCCATTTGGTCACGGTAAGGTTTAATTAATGGGAATTTCTTTTGTAAAGCTTTACCATGTTTTTCTTGATTCATGCCTTTCATGCCATCTGGGTCACTTGATTCAATATAAATTAAAGCAGGTAATGTATTTGCTTGCCATGCCCATTTTTCAAGCTCCCATTTTTCTAAATGCGCTAACGAGGAAACGCTTTGGTAGCGGACGTGAAGTTTATCTAATTGATCGTCATGCCATTCTACGATAACTTTACGGGCCCCTAATTTATAGCATTCTTTTGTAGCCATACGAACAAAAGGTCCTTGGTCGATTTCGGCACGAATAATAACATCTTGCCCTTTTTGGACATTTGCACCCATTTTTGCAATGAGTTCTGCATATTTTTTCAATCTTTCTTGTTTCATGGATATTCCTTCTTTCTTTTCTTTTATATCATCTACAATTTTACTCTTTTTTTTCTTAGCTCGCATCAATTTTTATTCACTTTTTTACTCCATTTATGGCACAATATAGATATAAAAGGATGTGAGATGAAATGAAATTAAAATTATATGACTTCTTAGATTCCATGTTCACTCTCGTTGTTGGAATTTTATTTATCATTTTTCCAGAAGCAATGATGGAATGGATTGGTATGATTCTTGGTATCTACTTTGCTTTAAAAGCGGTGTTATGCTTTTTCACTAATATATCGCCTTTCCGCAATACTTTAGTGATTATGAATGTATTCTTTTCCGTTTTAACCTTCGTATTTTGGGGATTCTTCTTAAAATTCATCATGTTTATATTCGGAATTATCGTCACTTTATTAGGCCTCATGAAATTCTTAAATCAAGATATTACGGGGAATAAAAAAGAAAAAGCGTGGAATATTATTACCGCTGTTGTAGAACTTCTTGGTGGTATTGCCATTATTAGTATTTCATTTACCGATGCGCATCGCGTTTTAGGTATTGTGACCGGTATTATTTTAATCTTCATTAGTATTCTTCTATTTATTAATAACTTAGATAAACATAAATGGGATGTTAACCATGAAGAAACTTTAGAAGATCGTAAAGACGTCATTGATGCTGAAATCATTAATGAAACCACCGAAGATGTCCATGATTAAATAACATTTAAAGCATAAAAAAACATATCAGTTAACCGATATAAATGGTTTCTGATATGTTTTTATTTTACTTATCAAATTCAGTAAGTTCTAAGAAATGGGGTAAAGATTCGCACCAAGCACAGAATACATGCCATTCTTTTAACTTATGATTTTTACGTTGATGATACATTGTTTTTAATTGTTGATAATTCGTAGTCATCGTTGCGCCTAAGCAGAAGCCACAAGGAAGAGACGCTACAATTTGTTCCCAAAGGGCTTTTCTTTCTTCGGTATCTTCTAATGCTTTATATTCATTAATCATTCTTTCAATAATAGCAAGTACTTCTTTTGAAGTAGTAGGGACACATTGTGATTCGACATCAAACTTCATTAAACAATGCATTGTCGATTGTGAAGAAATAAAATCAAACCAATGGTATCTCTGGGCTTGTTTCCACCAATATAAAGGGGCAGTAACGTCAAATTGAACGAGAATTCCTTTTAAGAAATTATCATGTCCTTCACCATTTCTTGTTGATCCTAAACGCTCTGCTCTTTTAAAATCGGATTCAGTAGGTGCGTCCGTTTCAATCAAAGTACGCATAGGATTACCCGATGCTTTTACTGCTCTTTCTAAACCATATACTTGTGTATTTTGAATATTAAATTCCATTTTTATAAGCCTCCCAAACATTTGTTAATAATGAAAATCTTGTTAATAAACCAACCCCACCTGGAACCGGGGTTTGAAGTTTTACATTTAAATTAGGCTCGGCATCACCATAAAGTTTCCCGTCCACCCGATTGATACCAATATCAACAATCACAGCGTCTTCTTTATAGTGATACTTAGAAGATAAAATACCCTTTTGACCAACCGCTACAAAGATAAGATCAGCGTGTTCAATATAAAACTTTTTATCTTCTTCCGAAGTTCTAGAATGAAGGATAACACAATTCGTATCCGCTTCTAAAAGTAATTTGGCTAATGGTCTACCGACGATATAACTTCTTCCAATTACGACTGCATTCTTACCTTTAAATGGAATATCTAAGTAACGTAAATAGTCCATAACACCTTTGGGCGTACAAGGAACGAATTGAGATAAAGGATGAAAACCATCCACATCTTTTTTAGGGTCGATAGCGTAAGCAATTTTTCTTTCATGAATATGTTTTGGAAGTGGCATTTGGACGATAAAGCCATCGACACTTTCATTATGATTTAATTGATCAATGATTTTTAAAAGTTCTTCTTCTTTCGTATCTAAAGGGACTTCTAAAACATCACAAAGAATTCCAACTTCGTTACAGTCTTTTACTTTACCACGAACATAAGCTTCGCTTGCTGCATCTTGGTTCATTTTCACAATAACTAAATGCGGTTTTCTTTCTTCTTTTTCAATCTCTTTTTTTAATTCTTCTTTCCGCTTTTTTACGTACTCTTTTATTTCCATAGTTTTTTGCTTAAACTCCTTAAACGCATTATAACATGTAAAAGAAATCCGTCCTACGGATTTCTCATTTTTTGCTCTTTTTATTTTTATAAAAACTTTTTAATGAACATAACCGAATGTTTTACCCAGGTATGAATAATCTCTGATTCTTCAGGGTTTTGTGGACAAGAGGTCATATCATTTGCTAATGCTAATCCATGCATACCTTCAGGGAATAAATGAAATTCCACACGAACGTTATGTGAAATTAATTCTTTTACTAACATGATAGAATTTAATGGTGAGACGGAATTATCATTAAAAGTTGTCCAAATAAAAGTAGGTGGATAATCTTCGGTAATATGCTTTTCTACTGATAATTTTTCAATGAGTTCTTGATCATCACCGGCACGATATAAAGCGGTTCCACCATGGGTACGCTCTCCTAACGTAATGACAGGATATCCTAATAAAACACCTTTGAACTTTAAATCTTCTACTTTACATTTTAATAATTTACTATACGTTTCATCTTTCATGAATAAAGCCGTAGAAGCCGCTAAATGGCCACCGGCTGAAAAGCCTAAAACCGAGATGTGGTCAACATCGACATGATATTTTTCCGCATGTTCTTTAATATAAACGATGGCGGCAAATACTTCATCAATAGGATTTAAAGGATGAAGATGTGGGGTACTTGTTACGGTATAAGAAAGAACAAAAGCATTAATGTTTTCTTTTAAGTATTGTAAAGCGATGGGCTCTGCTTCTCTTTGAGAAACAAATTGATAGCCACCACCGGGTAAAATTAAAATGGTTTTTCTTTTTTCATTTAAATTCCATTCTTCAAAATTATCAATGCAATAAGACGTGAGTAAAACGGAATCTCCTCCATGTAATTGTGGATAGATTGTCTTTAAATTTATACATTCATGAATCATAATGATGTAAACTCCTTTGAATAAAAAAATTTATATTTCTATTTTGCACTGATTTAATTTCAATAGCAATAAGCAATGAATAAATTCATTGAATTTCGTCTTTTTTAGGTTCAACATAACATGTGACATCGACTTGTTTGACATTCATAATATAGTCAATCAACGACCGATGAACATTGGTCAATAACATAATCAAAGTGTTCACAAGCATAAAGGCAATCGTAACGAGCAAAACTTGTAAAAAAGAAATCGAAAGGCCATTTCCTAATGGCATCGCCATGTTTTGGAAACCTAAACTAAATAAAGAAATAAGAATGGTTACTCCCATAAAACATAACCAACTAAAGAAGGTAACAAAGATTCTTTTCCAAAGATAAAAAGTTTCACCATTATCACTTACATAACGTGTTCTTGTTAAGAATTTACCGACAGAAATGCCGTTTTTACTCACTAACATAGGAATTCCTACACAAATAAAGAACGCTACTGTATAGGTGATAAGAAGCATCACATTTTCGTATTTTGCCATTGCTTGATAAGCTGTTTCATATTGAGAATAATGTTCTTGATATACATTATAATTTGCTAAATCTTTTAAACCAAGATTCCGAATAGCAATAATAGAGTCAGAAAATTCATAGAACAAATCATTATTTTTTTCAATTTTCTTGATGTGTTGATATAAAGAAATTGCGACACTACTTTTTAACGTGGGTAAATCATTTTCTTTATCCATGAAATAATCCTTTTTTAATTGTGCAAAGAAGATATCGTTTTTAAAGTATGTTAAAGGCTCTTTTCCGTTATAAGTTTCAAGTTGAATTTGTTTTTCATTTTTATAATGAACGAAATAAAATGCTAAAAGGTCATTTTCTAAAGTACTTGCGTTCTCTTTTTGATCATCTAATACAATTTCTTTTGCTTTAAATTCCTCTTCATATTCTAAATAGGAACGGTAGATTTGAGGAAGAATATAAGCTTCAAAGTAATCCGCAGTTGCTAAAACCGTTAAGCCATCTTCGCCGTTCACTACTTGTAATTTAGCGTCATCTTGTATTTGATACATCGCACGGATACTATTAAAACATTGGTCATTATTTTGTTTAAAATTTTTATTTTGCTTTAAAGCACTAAACCCTGCTGTTAAGGTTAAAATCACACCCACAATAAGCAAAAGAAGACCATCAATAAATGATGATCCTACTTTTCTTGATATGGTTTGGGTGGGCATTTCAAAATATTTCGATTGCTTTTTCATAACTAAAAAATTAATTCCTTATTGATTTCGTCAAAGAGATGAATTTTATCTAAATCAAAAGTGATTTCTAATTCTTCTTTATCTTTTAAAGATTGGAATACTTTACATTTTACAATAAAATCATGACCAGCGAAGTCCATATGTAAATGATACTCGCTTCCAAGCAATTCAGCAATCGTTATTGGAAGTTTTAGTTCATCGGAAACATGAACTTTGCTTCCTACTTCTTCTTTATCATAAATATCTTCCGGACGAACACCAAAAATAATCGTATGTTCTTCTTTTAGACATTTTTCATAATGAGCGATTTTGTCTTCCATTTCCTTTTTCTTTTCTTCAGGGGTTTTTACTTTCATATACGTAACTTTCTTTTTGAAAAGATCCTTTAAACCGCCTCGTTCTTCACGATAGGAAAGAAGTAAACTTGTATCGACGTTTTCGTATTCTTTATCTTCAATCGCTTTCTTTAAAAGATCAATTTGTCTTTGATAGAAGTCTTGATGCGCTTTTACTTGTGCTTTGGATAAAGTTAAGGTAAAGCCATTTTCAAATGTGACTTTTCCTTTCTTATATTGGCAAGTTAGTAAATTCATCGCCGGTGCACCAATAAAGGTAGCGACAAAGGTATTCGCAGGATGATTATAAATCTCTTCCGGCGTACCAATTTGTTGAATATAGCCTTCTTTCATGACGACAATACGATCCGCCATGGTCATGGCTTCGGTTTGGTCATGGGTAACATAAATCGTTGTTGCGTTGATTTGACGATGAAGCTTAATAATTTCACTTCGCATGGAAACACGAAGTTTAGCATCTAAGTTACTTAATGGTTCATCCATTAAGAACACTTTTGCTTCTCTTACAATCGCTCTACCTAAAGCAACACGTTGACGTTGTCCGCCCGATAGTTCCTTAGGTCTTCTTGATAAATATTCGGTAATTTGGAGAATTTCTGCTGCTTTTCTCACTCTTTCATCAATTTCTTCTTTCGTAAAATGACGAATCTTTAAACCAAAGGCCATGTTTTCATACACGGTCATATGGGGATATAAAGCATAGTTTTGGAACACCATAGCGACATCGCGTTCTTTGGATGTTTTTTCATTACAGTACACACCATCAATAAATAAATCACCGGTGGTAATACTTTCTAGACCTGCAATCATCCGTAAAGTCGTCGATTTTCCGCATCCAGAAGGTCCGACAAATACAATTAATTCATGCTTTTTAATATCGAGATTAAAATCAAAAACCGCTTGTACATGGTTATCGTACACTTTATTAATATTGCGTAACGAAATATAAGCACCTTCCGGGGCGATTTTATCTTCTTCTTTAATTTGATCTTGTGCGCGTAGCATGTCTTCATGCATCTTTTTGATCATTGCGGTTTGGCGTTTCCATTCCGCAATTTCTTCTTTTGTTCTTTTTTCTTGCGCCATCGTCAACCCTCCTTTTACTATCTAAACATATATTGGGTTTGATTATAAATATAAGTACTTCCAAAATAAATCTTGGCATTTTCAAAAGTCAATTGAAGCGTATCTGTATCCTTTTCAAAAACATAAGGAACTTGTACGACATCATAACCTTTTAAGCCATTGATACTGGTGGTGGATAAAATTACACTACCAAATACTTTATCGTTTCTTTGAATCTTCGTTTTTAAAGAATTTCCATAATGACGATAAGCAATTTCTAAAATGACTTCTTCACCAATTTTCACATCTTTTGGACGATTCACGGTGAATTGATATTTTCCATTTGCTAAAGCAAAATTTTGTTCTTTGACTACGGCAATTTGGTTACGTTCAATTTCTTCAATGAAGTAATCATCAAAAGTTAAGATATCACCAGATTTAGCCGAGTCGGCAAAGCGGAATCCCACTTTCATTTTGTTAGAGGTTGCTTCAAAGATGAAAGCTTTATTAATTAAAGATTTCACATTAGCAAAGGTATGCGCTTGTTCATTACTTCCATCGGTAGCGAAGAACTCAATTTGCGTATTATCGCTGGTCGTAACATAGCTAGAAACGCGGTATTTTCTTCCCTTTACTAAATTATTAAATTCATGATAGACTTCACCTTTTTTGGTGTTTTCTAATTGGAAAGCACCATAACCGGTATGAACAATTCCCGTTTCACTAGAGGTATAGGAAGTTAATTTTCCATTTTTAGAAGTAAATCCTGTTGTATCTCTATTTTCTCCATCACAGTTTTCAAAAAGCAAGGAATGATCTTTATAAACAGTTTCTGTAGGGATACGGTAACTATTTTCTAATACTTCACCACCATTTTCCACTAATAAAGCTTCAAAATTTTCTTGGTAAAGTTTAATAATATCGTCGATTTTAATACGGGTAAAATATTCATCACTTACAATGAATGGTGGGTAAGCACTTTCTCTATCATTAAAATAAATACCTTCTCCATCATAATAAATCATATCATTAAGCTTTTGATATTCTTCATTACCTTTTTTAAAGCCATGCATAATACCTAAAACACCGGTACATATGGCAGCAGTACAATCACCATCATAGCCCATAATAGAAGAATATTTACAAGTATCTAAATAACTATTATTACCATAGAGCCAAGATAAAATAGCAAAACCACCATTAACGTTTGGATCGGTTTGAATATTATCAATGCGATAAAGCATTCTTCTTTTCTCTTCTAATTTAATAGCGGCTTGTTTATAGTCATTCGGATACTGCTTATATAAATCTAAAGCGATATGATACATTTGGTAAGGATAAGAACCTTCTGGTAAAATCGGTAAAGCCTTTTCCATAATGACTTTAATATCATTTTCAAAATACGCTAAAGAATACATCGCCGCATAATATTTTGCCCAAATTACGGAATCAAAATATCCGACATTAGAAGCAAACGTATCCACTAAATATGTCGCTAAATTCGGCATACCTGGCGCATTCATACCTAATGTTTCATTTTCAATATAAGCTTCAGTACACCAGCCATAGCGGTTACCGGATTCAATCGTACCAGTAAATGGGGCTAATAACTCACTACCACTAATTAAAGCCATTGCGTCATAGCCGCCACCCCAGTCAGAAATTCTATATTTTTTCCATGCTTCTTTAATCGCATAAGAACTATAACCAAACTCTTTCATAATCGTTTGATTAAAAATATCAATATGATAATCGTCATCACTTGCTACTTCATAACGCCCCGTTTCTTCATTGATTTTTAAACGGTCGTAGCGGTTATTTCCTTCGGCATAAGATCCTGGCCAGTAGTGGGTATAGTTACCCGCATAAGGTCCATTAATGAAATCAAACCACTCTTCCGGCATCCCAATATATGGTCCACTACCTGAATAGACGAATTCATAACCACTGAGAAAACCAGCAAACTGTCCTAATAATCCCGCAAGTGTTTTATTATAATAATCATCTTTTGAGATTTCTTTCATTTCAACGGTTACATCATTATAAAAGGCATCTTTATCATCGGATGTTGGAGTGGATGAGCCACCACATGACGCTAGCAAAGTGCAAAGCGCTAATACGCCCGTTAAACTTTTCTTCTTCATTATAATTTACCTTCCATACCTAAACGCATACATTCATCCATGTAATCAACGAATTCTTGATAGGTCATTTCTCCATTAATCCATACGGACATTTTTTGATTGATACGTTGGTCTACAAGATTGTAATAAGTAGAATAAGGAACGTTAACACCATTTAAAGCGCCTTGTTTAATGACGGCTACGTCTTTAGCAAATTTAGTAGTGGATAATGTAGATAAATAAGTATCTAAGCAATCATCACGAACCGGTAAACCACCCACTTGTTTTTCACATAATGCGGTAATTGCTTCTACAGACATTAAAGCTTTTAAAGCTTTTTTATCGGCATCTTTATGAGAAGAAGTACTAGAAGCCCAGAAACGATCCGCAAAGGTTGTGCTATAAGAAGTATATTCCGTACTCTTCACAGGAATTGCGGCAATACCGATTTCATAATCTTCGGTGTAATTGTTAATCGCATGTAATTGCCATACACCATCCACCATCATGGCAATATTACCAGATAAGAAACGGTCAATTGCACTTGACGTAGCGGTATCCGAAGTTGTTGGCATCGATTTATCGGTTTTTAACATAGTATCAAACCATTCATAGACATCATAGAAAGGTTGGGTTTTAATGGCGCTATTCCCATTATCATCAAAGATGTTATAGCCACCACTATTTTTAGAATACATTCCAGCATAAGCTAAGAATGGTCCACAAGAAATACCAAATCTTCTAGCATTGGTGCTTCCATAAGACAATTTTTTCGCAGCATCTTGAATTTCGGCAAAGGTAGAAGCATGGCTCCAATCACCACTTGGATAAGCTAAAGGCGTTAAAGAAGGATTTTCTTCTAAGATTTGGGTCACACGATCCGCCTTTAATTTGGTAGCGGTTGCGATTTCTTCTACTGTCTTATTTTCACCTTTTAAAGTTAAGACTTGGTTATATTGATCAAAAATCGTTTTGTTATAATAAAGAACCATGTGTTGGGTTCCTGAAGGTAAACCATAATATTTACCATCTTTTTTAGCAACGCCTTCAAAGGCACTCGCATTATATTCTGCCTTGCCATTTGCGTCGACTTTACCCACTAATTCTTCAACGATATCGGTAACATCAGCCGCTTGATTTTTACTTAACATTAAAGGAATATGCGATTCAGCAATACGACCAATGGTACCGCCAATTCTTCCTAAAATATTAGATGTAATCTTTGTATAATATTCATCCCAGCTATCGGTTTTAATGATTTCTGGTTCAATCACTACTTTAGCGTCTTCGGCTTTTAAAACCGCATTGGCAGCTTCAATTTGCGCTAGCCAACCTGGATTTTCATTGGTGCTGTTCATGATGGACATTTTAACCACGACATTGCCGTCGCTATCCGTTCCACCACCGCCTCCACAGGAAGCTAAAGTCGTACAAGCAGCAATAAATAAACTATAAGCAATCAATTTCTTAAATTTTTTCATATGGTTTTTTCTCCTATTTAATGCCAGTTGTGGCAATTCCTTGTACAAAGTATTTTTGACATTTTAAATAAACAATCGCAATTGGAACGATACTAAGCGTGGAAGCAGCCATAATTCGACCCCATTCAACACCCGTCATCCTTGATTCTTTTAATCCCGCAATTAATAAAGGTATCGTTGTCCTTTCCGGGCTATTTAAATAAATCAACTGACCAAAGTAGTTATTCCAACTACCGATAAAAGTAAATAAACCTAACGTAATTAAAGCGGGTTTTAATAAAGGTAAGATAATGGAAGTATATTTTTTAAAGTAACTACATCCATCCACTTCTGCCGCTTCTAATAATTCATTCGGAATCGATACAATAAAAGATCGAAGCATAAATACACCATACGTATTAATTAATACACCTGGAACAATTAAAGGTAAGAATGTATCCGTCCATCTTAAACCTGTAAAGATAACAAATAGCGGAAGCATCGTCACTTGTCCAGGAATCATTAACGTTGCGATAAATAATGCATATAAAGCCTTATTTCCTTTAAACTTCAATTTTGCAAAAGCAAACGCCGCTAATGAAGAAGTAAATAAAGTACCTAATGTAGAACATAATGCAATAAATATAGAATTTAAATACGCTCTCCAAATGATACCATCTTCATATTGGAATACCGCTTTATAACTCGTAAGCGTTAAGTTAAATGTGAAGATGTCAACAGGAACTTTAAATATTTCTAAAGGTTGTTTAAACGAATTTAATATCATCCAATAAAAGGGGAAGATACAAAGTAAAGAAGCAATAAGCATGATGATCGTAATGATAACGACCTGAACTGTTTTTTTCGTTTTTCGTTTCATTATTCATACACCAACCTTTTCTTTACTTTAAATTGAATGAGTGTCACAAGACCAACTAGAGCGAATAACACCCAGCTTGCGGCCGCTGCTCTACCCATATCAAATTGATTGAAAGCATAGAAGTAAATATACATTGATAAAGTATACGTTGAATAATCCGGTCCACCTTGCGTCATGATATACACTTCATTGAACATATTGAATACGTCAATAAATAGCATAACGCAGACGAAGAACATAACGGAAGAAAGCATTGGAATGGTAATATTTTTAATTTTTACCCACGCAGAAGCGCCATCGATTTCCGCTGCTTCATATAACTCTTCTGGAATATTCTTGAGTCCGGCATCAAAGATGATGTAATAATAACCGACTTTCAACCAAATCCCCACAAGCGACACCGCAAAGCGTGCCCATCTTGTATCGACTAACCAACCCGGTGGATTCGCTACACCAAATTTTCCTAAAATGGTATTAAGAATACCGCCATTGGGTTGATAGATAAAGGACCATACCATCGCAATAGCGACCGTAGAAGTAACCATCGGTAAGAACAAAGCCCCTCGATAGAACTTCATAAACGGCAACTTTCTATTCGTCAAAATGGCTAAAGTCAAGGAACAAATCAAAGTCGATGGAACAACAATTGC
Source organism: Caryophanales bacterium UBA7581 (assembly GCA_002477825.1). Taxonomy (GTDB): domain Bacteria; phylum Bacillota_I; class Bacilli_A; order RFN20; family CAG-826; genus CAG-826. The sequence continues at coordinate 16,043 of DLKT01000011.1, forward strand.
AATATAAATCAATGTGTTTAATATCGACTTCCAAAATATACGATCGCGGAACAAAGCTTGAATATTCGCTAGTCCCACAAATTGCGGCATATTAATTAAATCCCATTCCGCAAAACAGAGATAAATTGAGAAAAGCAAAGGAAACGCGACGAAAGCAAGATAGCCTAAAACTTGAGGGGCTACAAAAAGTAGACCCGCACGATTCTCTCTTCTTTCTTGCTTTGTCATTCGTCTTTTCACTATAAAAATCTCCTTTTATATTCTTTAGCTTGATCTAAAATCACTTTTACTTTCTCAAAATAATCTGGAACGGTATTTTCCACTAACGAAAGCGTTGGAATTATACCCTCTCTTAATGGCGTCATAGTTTCAGTATTCGTGCCTAATTCATGAACGCCTGAAGATCCTCGACCCACATCACCTAAGCATAAGTGGGCAAATTCACGGGCAAATCTTGTAAATAATAGTGGGGAGAAGCGATCATGATAATGTAACCATCCATCGGTATGACCCGATTGGAATAGTGGCATGGCTTTTGCTAAACCATCATAATATCCTTCACCACTTACTAAGAAATCTTTTTTAATGGTCCTTAATCGATCACATAATTCGACAACACCATCATATAATTTGTAATTTTTATCATTGGTAAAGCACGCTGCGATATCTAAGAAAGCACCATCAAAATCAAATTCATCCGTGGCATTTTTAATTTGATTGAACAAATAATCTTGATATACTTTGCATCCCACATTTAACTGTGATAGTTCATTAAAGTCATAGTGGTGAGCGCCTTCCCAATCTACGGAGCCTGAATGATATTTGGCACCGCTCACAGATTGGAATTCGGCAACAGGAACAATGTCTTTTAAAGCAGGAATATTATGATTGACCATAATCATTCCGTACATCGCCATGACTTTACATCCTAAAGCATGTAACCCGTCCACTAATTCTTTTAACTTCTTAGCACCGCCCATACGTTCATCGGGGGTGTAGTTACCGTATTTATAATAGTAACGGCCTTCCCAACCTGCTAAATAGACTAAAATATTTTTGCCATCTAAATAAGCGGTAATCTTTTTCATATCTTCTAAAGCTTGTTCATAGGTATGAAAGATAAAGCCAGTAAAGGTTTCCATATGCATCGTTACTACTAAAGCGATATCTTTTAACCAAGAAGGAGCGATAGAACACTCTACATATTCTTCAAGACCATAAGCATTCTTAATAAAATTAGAATGTTCTAAAATAATTTCTTCTAAAGAATTTTTAATGCCACATTCCACTATTGGGGTTTTAAAATGCATAGAAATTTCTGTACCCTCACATTCCATAACGACATCTAAGCGCATCGTATCTTCTACTTTTTTCATATAGAAAATCTTTTGACGAATTTGTTTGTCTTTTACGGAAATATAGAGGTACTGACCATTTTTTAATTCAAAAACCAAAAGTGGGGTGGATAAACTTCTCCAGCCTTCCGGATATTTAAATAGAAGGCCATGTTCTGTTACCTCTTTTTCTTCATCGGTTGAACTAATATACTTTCCTAAAGGAAGATGATCAAATCTTAATTTAATGGAACGAATATTTTGTTCAAGTTGCGCTTCCATTTGAAACGCGCGATGATCTTCTTTTTCTTCTACTAAAATATCAACATTTCCTAAGACCGATTCACTATTCCCCCACAATAAATGATCAGAATGATAATGATTTCCTTTTTTTAATAGGGTTTGAGGTTCAATGGTATATACATTTTCCAAACTAAAGATTTCAACTGATATTTGGTAATCTTTGAAATCAAGTTTATCGTTATTCAATGTATAACTTAAATCTTGAATCTGCATAGTTAATCTCCTTTTAATCTAATGTTTCAGTTAAGCGAATATCAATATAATCAATTTGGAAAATTCCACAATCTACGCTATCTAACTTTAAGCAGTAAATGAAATTCTTTCCTTCATCTAATTCAATTTCAACGGTTTGTTCACTGACACTCACGGTGTCCCAACCGGTATATTCTAGCTCATTCATCGTAGAAACTGGATAATGGCTAAAATCAGCATTACGTGTTAATCCTACTTCAGCAGTGGTAGTAATAAAGCTTGGTTTGGCTTTTTTAGAACCATCAAATGATCCAGCAGCATAACCAATCTTTACTTCATATTTTCCTTTTACTGGTGAATTAAATTGCCATTCAACACCATCATAATTACTCTCAATATTTCCCATTAAGAAACCATTGGAGAATTTCTTATCATCGTGTTCAGCAATACATGGGTTTTTACATTCATAAGTACCACTATCATTATTTTTTCTTCTTGGTGAACCCATCTCGGCTTCTAAGCGATACCATTCTGGTGCCGTTCCAAATTCTTTTAAATCTTCTGAATTATATTTACTTCCATCACCTTTTAAAACGAAATAATCTAATTCAACGAAACTACCCCAGTTATCAGAAGAATCACCATTTTTCATAACAGAAATGGTATTCCAACCTTTATTTAAAGTAATTTGTACTTCGGCTTTTTCTGCTTCATAAGTACTTCCGCCCCAACCGGTCTTTTCTGTATAATTAAACTTTGTTTGATAGGCTCCATTCACCCAAACATCATCATGGGCAACTGGCATATCGGTGGTGTACCAACTTTCAAAAGTAAAAGTGCCAGCAACTGGGCATAAATAGTCAATATAGACACCTTGACCCGCATCATCAATACCACCTACATAAGCGCCATTATGCGCGGATGGATTATTACGATAATTGCATTGGGCTTTACCAGTTCCATAGTTAGCTAAGTAGTTTTCTGCTTCAAAAACGACATCACCAAAAGTACTTAAAGCAACAAAAGTATAAGTAGAAACCTCTCCTACTGTTTCTCCTTTATATGCCGAAATCTCAAATGCAATCTCGCCTTCTAATCCTAAGCTATCGATATCAATTTGCGTATCGGTAATTTTGTCTTCATATAAAATTTCTTCATTTTGCGTTAATTTAATATTATATCCTTCAGCATTTTTTACTTCGTCAAAGGATAAAATTCCATTTTCAAAACGAATATTCGTCACTTGTCCTAATTTCACACCACCACAACTGGTTAATAAAATACCGGTGGCTAATAAAAGTCCTTTAATTTTTGTTTTCATGATTGTTCTCCTTTTTACATAATCTTGTTTGATGTTTTTTAATAATGGCCTCTCCTTGATTTTTGTTTGCAATTTTCTCCATTAAAATGTCGACTGCATCTTGAACCATTTGATCGTAGTCTGCATTAATCGAGGCAATAAATTCAAATTGTTGTGCAAATTTAGAAATGCCATTAAATCCAATGACATGGATATCTTTTGATTTTTGAGAATCGTATAAATAATTGGCTAAATTATCATCGAAGCAAAAGAACCAGTGATAGCCTTTTTCAATGAGTTCATTGACTTGGCGCATTTGTGATTCTTTTAAAATGGTGACTTCTATTCCTTCTTGCTTGGCTTTCTCTACAAATCCTTGTTGTCTTCTTAATGAGCATTCAATACCATCCACTCCGATATAACATAATTTTGTAGCGTGGCATTCATCAATTAAATAGGACGCAGCAATTTGTCCACCTTGTTCATCGTCCATATAAACCACATTCATTTTGGGGCGTTCATCATATCGACCAAATAATAAGAATGGTACTTGATGTAACAAGGAAATTTCATAAGCATTATCATGAGGAACTAAAAAAGAAATCATTGCATCGACCGATAACTTTAGTGCTTCTTTTACATTTTCTTTACTTACATAATTCTTTGCCGTAGGAATTAAAATAATTAAATAATTTCGTTTTTTTAATTCTTCAATCATTTTCTCGGTAATCATGCCAAACATGGCAGAAACTAGAGAATCGACAAACACGGCGATAATTTTATGTTTAATTTTATCAACGGGTCGAGGAACATATCCTAATTCAATCGCTTTCTGACGCACTTTGTGCTTTGTTAGTTCACTAATATCATCATAATCTTTTAATGCTCTAGAAACCGCTACTAAGGATATTTTTAATTCTAAAGCGATGTGCTTTAAACCAATGTCATTTTTCATAAGTACTCCTCGTTATTTTTGTTAGAAATTATTATGCGTACCTTATGAATAAGCTACGCATAATCCCTCTTTTTTTTCTATAACTTATTATAAATGAATTACCATTCCATTGTCGAAATTTATCACTTGATCCCGTGTTTTGCAAAATAGTTTTTATTCTTATTTTTTTATGATTATTTGAATAAAATGTGAATCAAGTTCAAAGATTTATCTTCATCGACATTTTTTATGAAACGTTATGAGTTTGGCTTATTCAGCAACTTTTGTTAAAACAATGTAGTCAAAACAGAACCAGTTACTATTTTCTCCTCTAGCAACTTTTAATACATGGTCGCCTTTTGTTAAGTCAAAAGTAGCAGCGGTATTGGATAGATGGAAATTATTCCATGCTTGACCATCATAATCTTCTAAGCTATAAGTAAAGCTTTGTTCATCTAAAGTAATATCCACTGGACGAGCACCACCATCTTTACCATAAGCAATTTTTAATTCATATCTTCCTTCTACTGGGAAGTTAAAGTGGAATTCTGCACCATTACCTGCTGCATTAATTTCACCAACTACATAACCATTGGAGGCATTACCATCAATTGGAACTGGAAGTGCACTGGAATTAATCTTTCCTAATTCTGCTTCAATCTTTAATTCATTGATTTCATATGTTAAAGCATCTTTATCAAAGGTTTGTTGGGTGCCTTTAATTTCAAGATAGTCAACTTCAGCATAGCCACCATATTTGGGGTTATCCCAGTCTGCGCCTTTTTTCGATAAGCTAATGGTATTATAACCTTGATTGAGGGTTGCTTTTACGGTGACCTTTCCGACTTTGGTAATAGAATCACCTAATCCCGTATCTTCTTCATAGACAACTGAAGTAGCTACTCCATTCACTAATAATTCATGCTTAGAGCCTGGTTGGTCAGTGAAATAAGCAATTTCTACATCATGTTCACCACCTACAGGGGCATAATGAATAAAGAAAAGACCTTGCGCACAGTCATTTAATCCACCAATGTACTTACCTTCTGAGGCTAAGTCATTTTCTTTAATAGAAAGATTGGTGGCGCCTAAACTACCATTTTCGGCTTCAAGACGAACGTCGATATCTACATTATCAGGTGTAGGTGTAGTTGGTGTTGGCGTTGTTGTAGATGGCTCAGGTGTCACAGTAGTTGGATCTGGTGTCGCCGTAGTTGGCGTTGGTGCCGCAGTAGTTGGATTTGAAGTTGTAGGATCAATAGAAGTCGTTGGATTATCTGTTTTTCCACAACCCACTAAACCCATTAAAACGGTAGCAGCAAAAATAGACATTTTCTTAAAAGTATTTTTCATTGTTTTTCTCCTTCCAATATTTTGCAAAACACTTTTTGCAGTTTAATTACAACAAATACCTTTAAAAAAATAAAGATATCGCATTTTTTAAAGTTTCAAATTTCTTAAGAATTTCACATAAAAATGACTATTTTTCAGAATGTAAGCGGTTTTAATTTATTTTTTAAAGTAACGGTTTTTTTCTCGTTTTTCCTTCTCTTTTTCCCATTTTTATTCCCCAGTATTTTTCATTTTTTATAAGAAAAATGTGTTATAATAAATTCGGTGATAAGTATGGGGAATCCAAATTTAAAAGAGAATCCTTTAAAAAGAGCGCTAGCGCTTCCTTTTCGTGGTTTCTTAAAAACTTTTTTCCCTATTACTTATGTAAAACTACAATACAAGTACATTACGCATCATACTTTGCATTTAAAAAATCCCGTTCGCTATACGGAAAAATTACAATATCTCCGCGTATACACTTATCCTAAAAATAAAGAAGTCAGTCGTTTAGCATCTCGAGATGGCTTAAGAGAATACGCACATGAACTCAAACTAGATGAATACCTAGTTCCTATTTATGGAATTTATCGTACATTTGATGAAATTCCCTGGGATAATCTTCCCTCTTCTTTTGTTATGAAATGCACCCATGCAAGTGGCATGAACGCGATTATTGATAATAAAGACAGTGTTGATAAAAAAGCCTTACGAAAGAAATTTAAAAAATGGCTTAAAACCGATTATGGAAAGAAAACCATGGAACGCCATTATTCGAGAATCAAGCCCCAAATTATTATTGAAAAGAAATTAGATGAAGAAGGACATTTACCTATTGAATATAAAATTCATGTATTTAATGGCGTTGCTAAATCCTTATATGTAGTTACTGGACGCGGCCAAGATATTCGTTACACAAATTTCTATATCGATTGGACGCGCTTTGATGGATCCCAGTTTAATGGATGGAAAAGTAGCGATGTTCCGATTGAAAAACCGAAGAATTTTGATACAATGATACTGGTAGCGGAAAAATTAGCAAAACCTTTTCCGTTTGTCCGAGTAGATTTATATGAAATTAATGGAAAAATCTATATTAGCGAAATGACCTTCACTCCTGCTAAAGGCACCCTCATTCTAGATGATGATCGCTGTGACTTTGAAATGGGAGCGTGGCTCGATATCAGTAAGGAGGTAAAGAAAAAATGATAAAGAAAAACATCATTTTAGGCGTAATCTGCTTAGGTGTTGCTGGCGCAATGGCATTAGTCATCGCCCAAGGTGGCGACGAAGCTAGAGACCGTCAAGAACGTTTAAAGCCCGTGACTTTTTATGACCAAGAAAAAGATATGCCTTCTTTTGAAGTGACAGAAGAATATACTTACTATGCCCAAGATAATAGCGTTTCTTCTTCTTTGACTTCTATTCGTAATCTTGAAACTTTTGAAGATGATTTCTTAACACCTTATGTAAATGATTTAAACCAACGAATTGGAAGTGATTGGAAAGTACAAACATTAAAAGATGATTATCGTGCCAATAAAGAAGGTGCAAGTTATTGGAATTATGTTTGGGCCTATGCTTCTTACTTTGCTTTAAAGAAAGAAGTTCATCTAACAAAAGCCGCTGACTTTGATTATGTTTTTGATGGTATCATTGATTGTTCTAGTCAAACCAAAACGCAAGTTTACCTTCATGAAAAAACGGAAGATTATAATTTTCAGCCCACTTTTAATTTAAAAAGATATATGGATGTGCCCGCTAATTATTTTGTCTTCTTTGCGAAGTCCTCTATTGGAACGATTGATGCAGAAACCACATTTTCTTTAATCAAAAAAGATAATAATCAATATACTCGTTACAACTTCGTCTTTGATAATACTTATTATCACTCCAACTACCTACCTACACTTTATTTAGGTTATTTCGACACTTTCTTAGATAAAGATGGAAATGCTTTTGATGTTAATTTATTAAAAAACACAACAATGATTGGCTTATCTTATCAAAAGAAAGCGCAAGAAACGCTTGCTTCACAATCAAGTTACGATGCTATGCCAGCGGATAATGATGATCAACTTGAAGAATTTATGAAGCTTTATGACATTATGCTCCCTTTTGCGACATGGAATAAAAAAGCAAAATAAGATGATTTTTAATATATTTTTGTGCCTTCATAATTATTTTTAATTCCATTATTTGTTTTTTACTAAAAAAGTGGTGTACCAGTTAAGATACATCACTTTAAATATGAAATATTCCAATCTTTTATATTGACTATTACTATACAAAACTATAGTTCACTGCATTATTTTTTTGCATATATAACGAGTAATTATTTATATAATGATATTATATAAAATCATTCATGCTCCTTGTCGTTATCATTTTCAATTGCTACTTTTTTTGCTCTTTTTTCTTGTCTCATTTCTTTTATAAATAAAACTAATTTACCAATATTTCCTGTTAAGAATGCGATGAGAAAAAGAACAAGAAATACTTTTAAAAGATCCCCTATCGGTCCAAATCTTTCACTCGTATCAAAGGAATCATAAATATCATTATGGAAATACCACATTAAAAATCCCAAATCAATGAACATTAAATAGCCAAACTTACTTAAGTAATCAAATAGCTTTTTCATATAACCCCCTCCTTTTTTAGAAAATGCCATCGTTAAAATCAAAAACATCTTTGTTCACAATAGAGCGTACCATTAAATCATAATTAATTGTTTTATTATTTCTTAGATAATATTTTCTAAAAATGTTCTTACATTTAAAACCCATTTGTGATTCAATCTTTACTCTAAAATCTCCCTCACTCATCGCGCCACCATTTCACTACCATCAATCGTCTTTGTAAGGTTTTGAAATCGACTCTGAATATTCATCGATGAACATAAAACACACGCAAATAAAAATGGGTTAAAGAATTTTTCATAATTAGTTCCTTTCTTTTTTTCTCTTTAACTATTATTTTTAATAGACGCTAGAATGTAACTATCATGATAGCCACTTTTATTTTATGATATATATTCTATAAATACA
>DLKT01000053.1:0-1518 GCA_002477825.1 Caryophanales bacterium UBA7581
TTCTTCATTTTTTTCTCCTTTAAAGCTAATTTTTTATCTTTTTTTATTTTGAAAATGGATTTAAACTTCCTAAATGTTGAGTTTTATATACTTGATTAAAAATTTATAATATGTTAATATTTTTTATATGATTACGATTAAAGATGTTGCAAAAAAAGCAGGTGTATCTATTAGCACTGCCTCAAGAGCGTTACATAACAATGGTTACGTCTCTAAAAAGAAAAGAGAAAGAATATTTAATACCGCAGCTGAACTTGGTTACGTAGTAAACGTAAATGCGATGCAATTAAAGCAAAAGAACCAAAAGACAGTGGGAATTATTGTTTCGGATTTGACGAATCAATATTTTAGTGCGTTCGTTCAAGATTTGAGAACTCGGCTTAAAGAACTATCCTATGATTTAATTGTTTCTATCTCTAATGGTTCTTCTTTTGAAGAAGAAAAACAAATTAAATATTTAATTGGAAATAAAGTTTCCACCATTTTATTTATCCCTTCTTCTATCAATAACCATAGTGTGCTTGAAATTGCTAAAAACTATGGCGTGCGAATGATTCAATTATTCATCCGGGCCTATGATGACTTTTCTTCCATCGTCAACGATGATACCAATGGTGCCTATCAAGCCGCTAAATTATTAGCGCAAGAAAATTATCAAAGAATTTGCCTTTTAGATATTGATATTGAAAACAACATTTATCCACGACGGGAAGATGGTATCGAAAAAGCAAAATTAGAATACCCTAATGTTCTTTTCACCACCCTAAAGATGATTCCGATGAATGGTTTCAATTCCGAAGATGTCGCTCGAATTGAAGAATTCAATCCTGACGCCCTCATTGCTGGTACGGGATTATTCGGTCTCAACGTTTTAGAATATTTAAAGAAAACATCAAGAAGAATAAAACTGATTTCCTTTGACGATAATGAATGGCTAGAATATTTAGGCATTACCTCTATTCGTCAATCAAGAAATCGATTATTAAATGAAACCATCCGTTTAGTTACATCCGAATCTGATGAAATTCAACACATTACCATTGAAGAGACCTTAGTGATTCGTAACTAATAGAATGATTCGAATAGAAATAGCAATCAATTCAACACCATATAAACACGCCATTACTAGAGCGATATTCACCGTATATCCCTCTTCTAAGGCGCGTTTTTTATATGAAATTAAAGCTAATATAGAAACAACAAAAGCAAAGCTAAATGCGAGAACCGTAGGTAAAAAGCCAGTTTCTGTAGGCTCAATCACATAAAACAAGAAAAGTGCAATACATTGAATCACAATAGAAAAAGCAATTAATGGACGAAGTGCGTTTTTATTCATGGAACATCACCTTAATAAACAATTGATTAAACCGTTGAACATCTACTGAATTTGCCACCAAGATGCGGTGTTTTCCTTCTAATGGATGCTCTAGATACTTTAAAAAGTGATCGCGGTTCACGGTTAATCCTCTAGTGATTGTACCATTTATTTCAATTTCTGACCATATTTTTGTCATTTGA
>DLKT01000053.1:1534-19231 GCA_002477825.1 Caryophanales bacterium UBA7581
GAGTCCATCGCATAATAAACCGCTAAAGGGTCATGTAAAACAGGATTAAACCAACAGGTCTTTTTCCACATTCGAATTAAAGAAGCACAATAGCCATTAATGGTGTCATCATAAAACTCTAGCACTTTTTTGGTTTGTTCATCATTCAATTGTACCTGCCAGGTAACATCTCCACCTATAAAATGAATATTCAAATCCTCGCGCATTAAAATATCATAAGCTTCTGGATCCATCGCCGCATTATATTCAACAAATTGTTCAAAGAAACAACCGCCCATAGTGATAATCTTGTCAATCTTTTTAAAAGCTTCTTTATCTTTTTGTACTGCTCTAGCAAGATTCGTTGCAGGGCCAATAGCGACAATAATTAAGTCTTTTCCATAGCGATAGCAACTATCAATCATCGCATCGATAGCGTCTTCCTCATTTTGGTTGACAGGACGATATTCGTCTAGCAATAAATCTTCAGAAAACTGACAAAATGTTGCTTGTTCATCTACTTTATAAGCATAGGGCTGAGCGTATCCTTTATAAACTGGAATTTGCTTATCCATCATTTTTACGATTTTATTCGCCAGTCTCGCTCTTAAATCTGTATTTTTAAAAACGGTAGAAATTCCAACAATTTCTGCTTTCATTTTTAAAAGCATAATGAGGGCTAAGGCATCATCAATATCATCACCAATATCCGTATCTAAAAATATTTTTTTATTTTTCATCATATTTAAATTCTTTCACCCTACCTATGTTTTTGCATCTTACCACATGTTGTTCATTATTGGTATTTGTTAACGGCCACTTTGAACATTCTTCATCACAATATAAACATCGACTAGAAAAACTACATCCTTCCACCCGATCTCGAACATCAGGAATTTCCATTGATTTAATTGGCACTGCCGGTTTATGCCGTTCAATATCGGGATCAGGAATAGGAACCGAAGAGATTAACGCTTGCGTATAAGGATGCTTAGGATGTAATAAGACTTCATTACACGGACCCGATTCTACAATTTCACCAAGATACATCACATATATATTACCATTTCCAACGACATAACGCACGGTCGATAAATCATGCGTAATGTAAACCACCGATAATTTATACTCTTTATTTAAAGAGGCAATTAAGTTTAGAATAGATAATCGTAAGGATACATCAATCATTGAAATCGGTTCATCAGCAACGATGAGTTTTGGTTTTAAAGACAAAACACGAGCAATTAGAATTCTTTGTCTTTGCCCGCCCGATAATTGGTGAGGATATTTATACATAAATTGATCAGCAGGAATTAATCCAACGGATTCAATATAATAACGAATTAAATCCGTAATCTCTTTTTTGTTGAGTTTACGATTATTCGCTTTAATCGGAGCGTACATGGATTGGAAAATCGTCTTTACCGGGTTTAAAGCTGCGTAGCTATCTTGCTGAATAAACTGCACACTTTTTCGATATTCCGCCTTTTCTGACTTACTTAACTTTGATAATTCTTTTCCTAAAAAGCATATCTTACCTGAAGTGGCTTCGTAAAGATTTGCGATAATTTTACCTAAGGTTGTTTTCCCGCACCCTGATTCACCAACCAGAGCGACGATTTCTCCTTCGTTCACACAGAAATCCAAGTTTTTAAGTACATGGATGTTTTCATTTCTTTGTAAGCCACGGGTTTGAAATACCATATTTAAATCTGTAATCTTTAAAATTTCCATCTTACTTCTCCTCTACATACAAATGACATGCGATGAAATGATCATCCTCAATTTCTTTAAACATCGGTTTTTCTAACTTACATTTCTCTGTTGCTTTTGCACAACGTTCATGGAAAGGACAACCAGTGGGAAGATTTCGAATATCAGGAGGATTACCTGGAATGGGTTGAATCTTAGAAGGCTCCACTAAAAGCGATGGGGTGGCTTCAATAAGTCCTTTGGTATAAGGATGCATTCTTTTTCTAAAAATCGTGTAAACATCACCATATTCCATGACAGAACCCGCATATAATACCGCAATATTATCCGCAATTTTTGCAACAACGCCGATATCGTGGGTTAATAAAATCATTGTAATTCCCATCGTTTTATTAATTTCTACAAGCTGATTAAAAATATGCTCTTGCGTAATCACATCTAATGCTGTAGTGGGCTCATCTAAAATAATAAGTTTTGGATCTAATAAAAGAGCAAAACAAATCATAACTCTCTGTTTCATTCCACCCGATAATTGGTGAGGATAGCTTTTTAAAACTCTATTTTTATCTAACTTTGTTATATCGAGTAACTTTTCTACTTTTTCATCGAAGGCAATTTTATCTTCCTTTGTTTTGATTTTACCATGATAATAGGCTGTCTCATAAAATTGATCATAAATTGTCATCAATGGATTTAAAGTAGATTGTGAGGCTTGAAATACCATAGAAACTTCTTCCCAACGGAAATGATTAATTTTCTTATCACTTAATGTTGCCACATTAATGGGGCCGTTTTCGTCCATGAAAAGAACTTCTCCACCCGTAATTTTCCCGGGATAAGAAATGCACGAAAGTAAAGAAGAAACTAAAGTGGTTTTTCCACTTCCAGATTCACCAACAAAAGCCGTAACTTTTCCTTTTTCAATTTGTAAAGAAACGTCATTAATCGCTTTTAAATGCTGTTTATTTAAAATATACTCAATCGTTATATGATTGAATTGTACCAAAATGTCCTTCATACTAATTTCCTCGCAATCTTGGATTCACTAATTCATCTAATCCATTTGAAAATAAGATAGAACCAATTTGGAAAATCATAATTGCAACAATCGGCGCAATAATACACATTCTTGCTGCAGGAATTGAAAGTGCTCCACTATTTCTTGCATTAATAATAATACCGCCCCAGTTCGTCGGTTCATAAAGCGCTAATCCTAAAGTCATCATACCGACAGAAGCAGTAATACCATTTCTCATGCTACTAATAAAACTAATTGCTACATAAGAGAAGATATTAGGCAATAATTCCTTAAAAGCAATATGTCCCTTGCTTAAGCCCATTACACTACAGATTTGAATAAAATCTCTTTCTTTTAAAGAAATAATTTGACTCCGTATGGCTCTTGCTAGTCCTGGCCAAGCAAAAATAGCAAGCAGTAATGCTAAAGTAAAGTTATCTCGTATTGTTAAGAACATCGACATAATAAGAAGAATCGGAAAAGTTGGTAAAGACATAAATAAATTGATAATTAACGAAATTATCCGATCAAACCATCCACCAAAATAACCACTGATAATACCTATTACACAACCTAATCCAACCGTAAGAATAGCGGTATAAAAAGCAATTTCCATTACATCTTTAGTCCCGTATACCATCATTTTAAATAAGTCACGTCCTAATCCATCGGTTCCTAACCAATGCTTAGAACTAGGCCCTAAATACATTTCTGAATAATTAGTTGCGCTATCATAAGGAAATATAAGACGTCCAAATAAGGTAAAAAACAAAAATATCGCTAGAATAATAAAACCCGTAAAGGCTTTTTTGTTTGCATAAATGGTTTTAAAGAAGAACTTTAACCAATCACCGAGAGCTTTAAAGAATGCTTTAAAATAGAGAGGTAAAGTTTTAAAAAATACTTTTATTTTTTTCATCGTTATCACCTTCTATTTCGTTCTTACCCGTGGGTCTAATAGTCCACACAAGAAATCGGCGAATAAATTTGCCACAATAATTAAAAAAGATAAGAAAACAAATAAACCTTGCACAACAAAGTAATCCCGTTTTCCAATATACATTGTAAAAGCTTTTCCAATTCCAGGATAAGCAAAGACGCTTTCCATAACAGCTGAACCGCCAAACAAAAAGGCAAAAGAGATTACTAAACTTGTAATTAAAGGAAGCATCGCGTTTTTCCGCAAATACTTTTTCTCAATCACTCGTTTAGGAATACCTCTTACAATCGCAGCGTTCACGTAATCATCACCTAATACCGCTACCGCACTGCCTTTGGCTTGTAATGCCCAACCACCGATTTGAGCAATCGTATAAGTGATGATGGGTAAAGCAGCGTGGCGTAAAATAGAAAATAAATAAGGAAAGAAATTCCCCACGGTTTCTAAATCATACGCCCCATAAGTCGGAAACCAACCTAAAGTAGAGCCAAACACCATTAATAAAATGATGCCTAATAAATAATCAGGAATCGATGAAGTTAATGTAATGATACTTGAATAAACAGTATCTACCGGACTATTTCGATGTGTTGCCATTTTAATTCCCATTCTTGTTCCAATAAAGAAGGATAAAAGTAATGAAACCGCACTGACTAATAAAGTCCATGGTAAATATTCTTTAATAATAGAATTGGCCGTAATGTTTTCTTGGAACATGGATTGTCCTAGATTTCCCTTCAATAAATTTCCAATATATTGAAAGAATGAAACAAAAATATTTTGATTTGGATCGTATTTCAACATCATTACGGCTTGACGATATGCCTCTTCATAAGACCAATGGTGCGTATTCTGTAGTGTTAATGCATAATTATGCACCACATCTCCTGGCATTGATTTAATTAAAATAAAAGAAATAATAATCGTTAAAAATAGTGTGAGTAATGTTAAAAGTATTTTGGTCCAAAAATATCTCGTTTTATAGAAGAATATTTTTATCTTTTCCATTTTTACTACTCTCCTGCAGGATATAATCTTCCGTTATATAGTGCGCTTCCGTGGTCGTAGAAAAGAATGGCATAAAGCATATCAATATGGTCTTTTGTTCCTCCAGTAGGAATGTATTGAACATCTCTATTTTCTTGAACTTTATCCATATAAGGGAGTCCTGCTATCTTTTTCATATTATAAATTCCACCCGAAGCTTCTTGGAACATATTAATTCCAAAGTTTAAATTACAGGCACCAATGACTAAATCATCTACCGCAGTAGTAAGTTGTTCATCTTGATAAGTTAACATATAATCTAAATAATCTGTTGGTTTAAAGGTATGCGCATTGTAACCCACTTGTTCTTGGTCAATAAATTGTTTAATTCCTGCTGTTGCCCCAACACCTGATTTATATACTTCATTAAAACAGGCGGATGGATAGTTATAAGAAGCATTATAGGAAGTATTATCACAAACGAGGTCATACGGACAAGATTCACTTGTGGCCATCGCATAGAATTCGCCATATCCAGCGGCTCTTTTTAAGCTAGCCTGAATGCCAAAAGCCGCTAATTGTGCTTGAACTTGTTCCGCAATACTACTTGGAACAGTATTAGAACCATCATAACCAATAATGAGTTCAACTAGTTTTCCTTGTTGATCATACCATTTTCCGCTTTTGCGAGACCAACCTGCGATTTTTAAAAGTTCGGTTGCTTTATTCAAGTCAAATTCATAAGTAAATTGCGTTTCTACTTGTTTTTTTGCACCATCACTTAACCAAGTATCTAAATCGGTATCTGTCATACCATTCATTGGTGTCCAGGATGTCGTTGCGTAGTAGCAAGCTAATTTTCTCACTTCATTCCGATCAAAAATGTATTGAAAAGCATCTCTAACCTTCTTTGTCCATAAGGTTGATGCTTTATTCATATTGAATTTAACACCATGTGTATAAGGAGATAAAACTTTATAGAAAGCAATATTTTGATTGCGTTGCAAAATATTATCAATCGTAGGTTTGCTTGGTGTATTTAACCATAAATCAATACTTCCATTAATAATCATACTTGCAAATAAACTTGCATCACCAATACTATTAATGAGTTTAATAGTTTTAAAGCCCACTTTATCCGTATTATACCAATCCGGATTCTTTTCTAAAATCATTTCATTTGCATCATACGCTTTGATTTTATAAGGTCCTGTTGCAGGAAAATAGGTTGGATTAAAATCTTGATAAGAAGAATATGTGCCACTTAAAGTAATCGCATCTTCATCTTTTAAAATACGATTAAATGGAGACATCGTAGGATCTTCATTAAAATCCTTCTCTGGTGAAGCATCATAGATGCCTTTACAAATATCTACATAATTTTTAAACACTTGATAAGGCACGGTTACACTTCGATCCGTTACTAAAAGTAGAGTCTTAACTTGCTCCGCTGGTTCAAAATGTTCATTCCAAGTAAATTGGACCGTATAATCATCTAAAGCTTCAATTTTTCTTAAATAGTTTGAAACGGTCGAAGTATTTAAATAATAGTAAGAAACAATGTCCATTGCTTTTAATGGTTCATTGGTATAATGCCATTTGACATCTTCTCTTAATTTTACAATTGATGTATGATCACTTAAATGTTCAATGCTTTTTGCAGTTGAATAATATACTTCATCTCTTGTTCTTAGATAATCTCCAAGACCTTCGACAACATACCATGATACAGGCCCCATATCCGCGCCACTAAAGAAATGGCCACCTAAACCTTCGGCTGTCCAAGAGTGGGCATAACATAATTGATCATTTTTTTGTTGGTTGCCCCCACAAGACATCACAAGCGCTGAACTGATTACGGTAAAGGCTGTAATTATTAATTTTTTATGTTTCATATTCTTTCCTCCTATTATTCCCAATATGCGGGCTTATTAAATCCATAAGCACTGGATAGAGAAATCACTTTAATTTGTTTGATTTTTGCTTTGCCATTTTTGGTATAAAGCTTGATGGAATTCGAGGCTTCATATTTATTGAACACCATCGTTGAAATCTCATTTTTATCGTTGAGATAACATTCAACAAATGAACGATCTACAAATATTTTGAATCGGATATTTCCTTCAATTAGCTGAATTCCCCCACCGGACATATGATTCTTGAGTAACAAGGATGACTTAGAAGTATCACAATTAAAAATTTGTGTTTCCATATCATAACTCAACAATATTTGTTCGCCCGTGGAAGCTCCATATTTCACATAGGCTCCTACTTTGGTATCGCCATTTAATTCAAATTCAACATCTAACATATAAGCATCTGAATGAATTGTATCTAACATTGTGTTAACAGAAGAAATATTCATTGAAGCATTTTCAAGATTTAATAATTCTTCTTTATATAAAGTTTCATAATCCTTCATTACTTGAAAAGAAACTTGACCTTGTTCATCTAAATAAATCTCTTTCCACAAAGTTTGTGCACCATTCCAATCCGATAAATAAGCATCACTAGAAGACATTGGTGTGCGGATCATTGACGTCATGAGTGTACGTTGATTTTTAGTGTCATAGAAACCAGAAGCCGCTAAAGCCATACTCGTTGCCCCTAAATCATAACGTTGAGGCGTAGGATCATCGGGAGTAAACACACCTGTATTCTTATTAAAGTTTCCTATCCAATAAGTTACTGAATTTCTACTTCCATAGATAGGTGAAACCATTAACATATATTTCGATATGGTTTTATCTTGATTATAAATCTTAAATAAATTCGGTAACTCATAAGTGGAACCTAATTGATCTTTATATTGACTCGTACTTCCGCTATAACAAACACCGAGATATTCCCATGATGTTAACTCATCGTTGGTCGCTTTATAGATGAAAACGGCACCATCTGAGGAATTGATTGGGGCGTTATTTCCTCCAATCAACATAAAATAATCACCATCTTCTTGATAAACAAAAGGATCTCTAAATTCGTAACGATTAGAAATAGAACCTTGATGAATAATTTTCACATTGGACTTTTCCCAGTCCGTTAAATTAGGATCATTTAAATCTTTAGGACGTGCATAACTAATAGAATTAAAATATTCATTTCCTTCGTTTACACCTGTATAAAACATGATGGGATTTCCCTTTTTGTCTAAAATACATGAACCTGAAAAAGTTTGCGAATCATCAATATGATTACTAGATGGAGTTAATGCAGGCGTTACCGCCTCCCAATGCACTAAATCATCACTAACAAGATGTCCCCAACGTTGACCATTTTGATAAAATGCTCTAAAGGGATTATGCTGATTAAATACATGATACTTCCCATGATAGTAAAAAGCGCCATAAAACTCATTCGACCATCCGAGAGGATTTCGCATATGATATTGTGGAGCATAGCGATCATCGCTTAATGTTTCATAAGAAAATACAATCCCTGAACTTCTTTTTTTCTCTTGTGCTATTTTAGCATAAGAAGCAATTTGCTTATCGCTTATATATTCTTTATATACTTTTAAGTCATCTAATAAACCATTAAAATGATTTAATTGATGACCTTCAAAATCCATACATACAAAATTTTTTCCTACAATAAACTCACTTTCTGATGGGATAAACTCATAGTTTTTAAAACGGAGTGAGTTTACTAATTGATCATTAAGGAAAATTTGTAACAAAGCTTGCGCTTTATGATAACGAATGGCGACATAACTCCAATCATAAAGTGGGATAATGGCTTCTTCACTCATAATTGCGCTTAAACTTCCCTTGGTTGTTCCAATCGTAACTTTCCAAATTCCATATTGGGCTAAAGATACTTCAATGCCTTTTCCACCTTGAAAATTACTAAAGATCGTCGTATATTGTCCATCATTTCTTTCATAAGCGCGAGGCGCTACATAGAAAGAAAGAGAAAAATCACTATTTCCAAAATCAATTTTATCTCCCATAAAAGAAACACTATTCCCATCAAATGAGATAGCGTTTCCATTTACTCCCTCTACGCACGGCACTTCTTCATTACTTTTATAAGCCGCATTTTTAAAAACATATTCTAGAGCATATTCTTTATTTGTAATGGAGTCGGAAACTTGATTATTGGTTGTTGAATCAAAAGTAAAATGCATCGCAAGATTTTCTTTTTTATCGTCAACTTCATCGGGGGTCGAAACTCCGCATGAGGAAATCATAGATACAACTCCTAAAATGGTTAAGGCCGATTTTACACTCTTATCCCTCATATACTTCAATATTTTCTATTGTACAAATTGCACTTTGCGAATAGAAACTTACCTCTCCTTCTGTTTTAAATAATCTTGTAGACATCGCCACTTTATCATTGACATACACTTCAAGAATTGAGCCCTCTAATAAAAGGATAACATGATTTTTTTCGTTTTCTTTTAAAAGACATGGTCTTTCGACATCAATGTGTCCATGAATGGTGCGATCATATCGTGGCCACATATCCATAATCATGCGATCATATTCTAAATCAAAGCGTAGTTTATAATACTTGTTGTAATGATCCTCTTCATAGAAATACACACCAAAATCACCTGATTTCTTTTGGATTTCTACATCAAACTCTATCCGAGTACGGGCAAATACCTTACCTAATTTTACTATGTTTCTATTCTCATTATCAAAGAAAATCGTATTTTCATTGACTTTACAACAGGAAAAAAGTGGTAATAAAAGCATATTTTTTTTCTGATGAAAGGATTCTTTTACTTCTATCGGACATCTTACCGACAAAGTAAAATCATCATTTTGATAAATTTCATGAGGAATAATGGAACCTCCCCATTGCCAAAATTCATGATCATCTTCATTGTTTTTAATTGGATTCCAACCAAAAAGAATTCTTCTTTTTCCATCGCTGACCGATTTTGCGGCATAAAAACAATGTCCATCAAAAGTATTGTGTTTCGGTGTAATCCATGGTCCTTTTAAACTCTTTGCCATACGATATGTCGTAACATATCGATCGCAGAATTCGGAAAAAATCATATAATACCATTCCCCTATTTTAAAGATATCGGGACACTCATGCGCATAATAAGCATGAGGTGCGTAAAATGGCTCTTGCTCCATTGTCCAATGAAGCAAATCTTTACTGGTCGCTTTTAATAACAAACCGCGTTGTTCTATCGGCTCATCATTTTTTAATCGTGACGTTAAAATCATCACATATTCATCCTTTTCTTCGTCTTTAAAAACAAAAGGATCGCGGAAATCGTTTTGCTCTAAATACTGTGCATCAGGACGGTAAATAAAATCTTTTTGTTTTTCCCAATGCAATAAATCTTTACTGGTTGCTAATAAAATACATTGGACAGGTTTTCCTTCTTCAAGGAAATGAGGATTATGTCCAGTATAAAAAATATAGAATAATCCGTCTTTTTCAATAATGGATCCGGTATAAACATATAAATCTTGTTCGTCTTTTTGGCCACGTGGCAAAATGGTTCCATGTTCTACATAATGCACTAAATCTTTCGTAGTAACTAAGTTCCAATCGCAGCCTTCTCCTACTTTTTCTAAATCACGATAATCTTTTAAGTAGAAGAGTTTAAATTCATTATCCTTATAAAAAGGAATTACATCAGCGCATACGCTTTTCTTATCTGGTCTATAAAACATACTATTGAACTTCCGTAATATAAGATGCTTTTAACCAATCTTCGCCAATCATTGGTTTTGTTTCATAATAAGTAACAATATCGTCTAAACAAATAAATCCGAAATTTTCCATTTTAGCGTCATATACTTCAAAATAGCAGAAGGCATCTTGATATAACGCCAAATCAATCTCATAGTAATATGTGTGGAAGATAAAGCCTGAATGATCTTTTGTTCCGTTAGCAAAATACGTATTATTGAATTTTTCAATTTCAATATCTTCTCCATTTTCTACATATTTCTTTAATCTGAATTGGAGATCAGCTGTATTATTACCCGCAATTTTAAAGGTCATAAAGCCACTTCCACCCACTTTAAATAAATCACTGTGGAAAGTAGTAGTGTATCTTTCATTCGCATAACCATATAAATAGTTATTTGTTGCGTTTACTGGGTTTTGCCAAATATCCGTTTTAGAATTGTAAATGGTATAAGCTTTTTTATCTTCACTCGTCATAAACCAATGATCAAAGCCACTTTCAAAATCACCATTAGGTAATTGATAAGGAACATCTGTAGTTGTAAACGGTAACTGACTGGTATCCGACATATCTAATTCCATTTGATGAGGCTCTGTCTTGAAACTTCCTTCGTAATAATCTTCGACATTAGGGGCTGTAGGATAATCTGTTTTAATTTCATCCACGTTAATAAATCCAAAGCCATTTGCACAATTTGCGTCTTCCCCATCGTGGATTAAAAAATAGCATTCTGCATCTTGAAAGTCTACAGGTGCACAGTAATAATAGTCTCTAAAAATAAAGCCTGACGCTCCATACTTTCCATAATACCAGTTGTTTAATTTTACGATTTCGGTATCTTCTCCATTTTCATTATATTTCATTAAAGCAATATATAATTCATCCGTACAGTTACCCGCTAACTTTAAAGTGATATAACGAGATCCCGTAAGTTTGAAAATAGAAGAAGTAAAATCAACTTTTCCATTTTCATTGGTGAAACCATATAAATAGCGATTTTTAGAAGAAATTTTATTTCCCCAAATATCAAATTCAGAATCAAGAATACTATATGAAAGCTTATCCCATTCCGTCATATTCCAACCATCATAGCCTTGTTCAAAATCACCATTATAGAGTTGGTTAGGAGTTTCTTTAGTGATAGAAACATTGGCTTTTAAGGTACAAGCGATTTCTTCTTTAAAGATTGCGTTAATTTTTAATTCAAAATTACCATATTTCGTAAAAGATAGAGTCGCATGTCTAGTATCATCAATTGCCAAAGTAATACCATCTACTTCTTCATTTCCTAAAGCAAACTCTACTTGACTACTTGCATCAAAATAATCGTCTAAAAGGAACGAATAAGAAGCAGAAGTATAATTCACATGTGGGAATGGCGCCGCTTTTAATTCAATATCTTCTAAATTTTTAATTATTGTTGGTGCGGGTGCTTTATCTACCACCGATATTTCTAAAGAATAGTTAAGTGCTTCAACATTTTGAACGTAAGCTTTTACATTCACTTCATATTGACCGACGACACCATTAGAAAACACGGTAATGTTGTGACTTCCCTCCGATTGTCGTACTGTTAAAGCACCTGTTATCGCTGGTTTAGCGGTAAAGGAAAGGTTTTCAACATTCTGTTCAACAATGGTTTTAGATAAGTCGATGACAATAAAGCTCGTTTCATAAATATCCATTTCATAACTCAAATTTTGATTGTTTAAGCTAATTTGAGTTAAACTTGTCGTCGGATTATTGCTAGAACCACAGGATGTAACGCCTGTAGTAAGTGGTAATAAGAGTAACCACGCGAATAATATTTTTTTAAATTTCATCATTTTTCCTCTTTTCTTTTTGGATTTCATCTCTTATAGCAAGACTACAACATGTAGTTTTCAAATTCATGAAATAAATTTTGTTTCTTCCTTATGTCGTTACCCTACTCGCTCTCCTTCATATAAAGTTTACTGCAAACAGATAAAAAACGTAGTGTTGATCTATTTTTGTAACTTTAATTTTTAGACTTTGATTGCTGAAAAATGTTTTGTTTCCTGTATCCACTAATCGCAATGGAAACGTTTTCATAATCAAAATTACATCTTTATAATATCGTTGTGACCACTGCTTTGTCAATCAAAAAATGCAAAATGTGGAAACGTTTTTACATTTTGTCTTGTAATTCTTTTTTCACGTGCTAAGATAAAAATAGAAAACAAAAAAAGGAGTCAAAAAATGAGAAATTTAAAATTTGTTTTTGCCTTACTAGCTGTTTCACTAGCTGGTTCAGTTTTAACAAGTTGCAACGATGTAAGCGCATCCACGTCAACTTCTAGCCTTGTTGAAACAGAAAAATTCACTGCAACATTCGTTAATGAAAACCAAGTGTTGCAAACCTCAAAAGTAGAAAAAGGCCAGTATGCCGTTTATGCTGGAGAAACACCTACTAAAGATTCTACTGCCGCTGAAGATTATGTTTTTACTGGATGGGATTTGGATCCCGCCACCACCCCCATCATTCAAGACACGACCTTCACTGCACAATTTAGCAATGTCTTGCATGAATACGCTGTAACGTTTAAGAATGGAGATAATATTTTACAAAATTCAAACGTTACCCATGGTTCAAAAGCAGAATACGTAGGTGAAACACCTACAAAAGCAAGCGATGAAAATTATCGTTATGCCTTTGCTGGATGGGAGCCATCTCTTGAGACCCTTATTACAGAGCCCACTACTTTTGTAGCTCAATTTAAAGCCCTCAGTCTTTATGAAGTTAACTATAATTTTGAAAATATGTCCGCGGGTGAAAAATTTGGTGATTGGACAGCTGTAAAAGACGAAGATAATACTTATATTGAAGCAACCGGTTCTACCTGGACCGAAGGCGTTCTTACTGACTTTTTATATCATGATGAATTAGACACAATCTCAGAAAATTTTGAAATGTCCGCAAGAATCTATATTGAAGGAAACCCAGAAGGTAATTTAACTTTTGTTTCCGATTCTTTCTATGAACATAATCCAGATACTTTTAATAAAATGCTCTTCTGGCACACTACTGGTGGTAATGGTTATGTTCAAAGTTTCAAAAATTCTACCAATCTTATCGATGGCAATTGCGTAATGGATTGTGGCTGGTTTACCATGCATGATGTAGGTACTGATGCCGATATTGCATCTATTGTCCATAATCAATGGGTCGCTTTTAAATTGGTTAATCTTGGTGGTCAAGTTTCAATCTATGTAAATAACCATCTTATGGGTAGACAAAACTTATCCGTTACTGAATTAAAAGATCTTAAATTTGGCATTTTCATGGGGAATCCTGATGCTAAAGTTCGCTTTGATGATTTTTCTTTAAAAGCCGTCAATAGTTATAACGTTACTTTTAAAAATGGAGATACCACTTTATATTCATACAAAGTTCAAGATGGTGAAACGCCTGTTTATCAAGGCGAACAACCAACTAAACCTGCAGAAGGCGCTACTCAATATGTTTGGAGTGGATGGAATGTTGATTTAAGTACTCCAATTCATGAAGATACAACCATTTACGCTACTTTTAACGAAGAAACGCGTACAGTAAAAGCTACTTTTAAAGTCGGAGAAAATGTAGTATTAACAAAAGATACTCCTTATGGAACCACACCAATTTTTGATGGCGAAACACCAACAAAAGCTGATGAAAATGGAAAACACTATCAATTTGCTGGTTGGACACCTGCTCTAAGCGCCATCGAAGATGATACCATTTATACCGCAAAATTCTTTGAATATACCGATCAAGAAATTATAAAAGACTTTGAAATGTATGAAAACAATGAAATAGTTGATGGTTTTATGGTGAAAGAAGAAAATGGTAATAAATACCTTGCTAGTTCTAACTCAGGCTGGGTGGATCCAAAAGTCGTTCAGTTATTCAATAACGAAATTGAATTAACTGGCAATTGGGAATTCTCCTTAGATTTATATCTTGTTGGTCAATATGCTGGAAATATTGCTCTATTATCCGATTCCATCTATAACCATGATGAAGGTAATACCAACCGGTTTGTACAATTACATTCAAATCCAGGTAATGCTTATATGCAAAGTTACTCCAATTCAAACTATGGAGCCGATGGAACTTTAGTGTCAGACTTTGGGTGGCTTACCATGCATGGGGTTGCTGATGATAGTACTGTTTCTTCCGTATTACACGATCATTGGAATACCATTAAAGTAGTTAAAACCGATGCCGAAATTTCAGTTTATTTTAACAATTGTTTGATGGGAAACATCACTTCTTCATTCAATCAACTTACTGATTTAAGTTTAGGCATTTTTATGGGTGATCCTAGTGCTGAAGTTCGATTAGATAACTTCTCTTTAATCAAAAAATAATTAAAACTAACCAAACAAAAGAAAACGTAGTTACTTACCTTGAACTTATGTAACTACGTTTTTTTCTTATTCTTCAACTCTTTTTAGCGCTGGATATAGTCTTTCGAATTTTAAATATTTTTTCCGATAATAGTCCAGTTTTTTAGGATTTGGATTAATCGTCTCAAAGGTCTGCACTAATATAGAAATTGCCTCTTCTACACTTTGATATTTTTTATCTCCCACCATAGCTAGAATCGCTGCGCCGAATGAAGGTCCTTGATTGGTTTTTAAAGTCTTAACTGGAAGTTCTAAAGCGTCAGCAATAATATGTTTCCAAGTATTGGACTTTGCTCCCCCACCACAAATCGTCGTAAATTTTGGATGAATTCCATTAGAAATTGCGACATTCAAACAATCTTTCAATGCAAACGCTACACCTTCTAATACAGCCTTTGACATTTGTCCTCTTGTGGTATTAATGGATAAGTCTATAAAGGCTCCACGAATATCTACATCATTATGTGGTGAGCGTTCTCCTACAAGATAAGGTAAGAAGATAACATTAGAGTCCTCAAGATTTTTTTCATCTGCATCGTAATCCTTGGTATCTAATATTTTCTCTAGCCACCAAGATCTCGCACTAGCAGCTGATAAAATGCATCCCATCATATGATGTTTACCCGAGGCATCACAAAAACTATGTAATGCATTATTAGGATCAACACTAAACATTTCACTTGAAATAAAAATTGTTCCACTTGTGCCTAAAGAAATATTGCACGCTCCATTACCTACTGTTCCTGTTCCAATAGCCGCAGCAGCATTATCGCCTGCACCTGCTACAATTTTCACCTGATTAGATAATCCTAATTCATCTGCAATTTCTTTTTTGATATAACCCACGACTTCATATGATTCAAAAACTCTAGGTAATTGCGCTTCTTTAATATGACATAAATCCAACATTTCTTTCGAATATTTTCTATTTTTTACATCAAAAAGAAGCATTCCTGATATATCGGAAACATCGGTTGCAAAGACACCTGATAATCGATAAATCAAATAGTCCTTGGGAAGCATGATTTTAGAAATCCTTTTAAAATTATCTTTTTCATGATGGTAAACCCATAAAATTTTTGGTGCTGTAAAACCTGGGAAAGCAATATTCCCAGTATACGAAGAAATGTTATTTTTTCCAATAGTTTCATTGAAGTATTTTGTTTCTTCTACGGCTCTTCCATCATTCCATAAGATAGCCGGCCGAATAATGGAATCGTTTTCATCTAAAAGAACTAAACCATGCATTTGGCCCCCAAACGAAATGGCTTTAATGTCGTTTTTATCTTGATGAATAAGTAATTGCTTTAAGCAAGAAATCATATGTGTATACCATAAATTGGGTTCTTGTTCTGAATAATTTTCTTCTAAATGAAGGCAAGGATAAGAAGAACTTACTTCATTAAGTATTTCTCCATTTTCCGCAACTAATAAAACTTTGATTCCGCTTGTACCTAAATCAATTCCAATATATTTATCCATAAAATTTCTCCATTTTTCTACTTAAGATAACTCTATTATCTATATCTTTTGAAATAAAATCAACAGCAAAAAAAACATGAACTTCGTTCATATTTTATGATTTTAAATTATTCGCTTACTTATTTGTTTTTTCTATGATTCCACCAGCAATCATAACATCATCTAGATAAAAAACTGCTGCTTGACCTGGTGTGACTGCACTATAAGGAGCGTCATAAGTAACGACCATTTCATCTCCTTCTAAAGAAGTAATCGTAACACCTAAATCTTTTTGCCGGTAGCGGAATTTAGCGTTACAATGAAGGGGCAACTTGTACTCTTTTAATAGCCAATTCACTTGATGAATGATGCAAGAAGTCGATAATAAAGCTTTATTACTTGGATCATCTGCGACATAAAGAATATTATGTTCTACATCTTTTCCACATACAAACCAGGAATGGTTGGTCGTTCCATGAATACCACCAATACCTAAGCCTTTTCTTTGTCCTAAGGTATAATATAAAACGCCATCATGTTTTCCGAGCACTTTTTTCGAATCAATATCCACGATATCGCCTGGTTGCGCAGGAATATAGTTTTGTAAAAATTGTTTAAAATGTCGTTCACCAATAAAACAAACACCGGTTGAATCTTTTTTATGAGCGATTGGTAACGCTAATTCTTCGGCAATTCTTCTTACTTCTGGTTTATCAATATCTCCTAAAGGAAATAAACAAGAAGCAATTTGTTCTTCATTAAGTTGCGAAAGAAAATACGTTTGATCTTTATTTAAATCTGCGGCTTTTTTTAAATAAACATGACCGTCGATTTCTACTCTTTTGGCATAGTGACCCGTAGCCATATAAGCACAACCTTTTTCTTTTGCAAATTTTAAAAACGAATCAAACTTAATATATTTATTACAGAAAATATCGGGATTTGGAGTTCTTCCTTTTTCATATTCTTTTAAGAAATACGTAAAAACTTCATTCCAATATTCTTCAATAAAATCAATACGATAAAGTGGAATATCGAGGATTTCTGCAACTTTTTTTGCGTCTTCATAATCCGCTTCTTGTGGACAACAAGGATCATTCAAAGTAGGATTTCCTAAAAAATCGCCATTCGTAATCGCGTCCCAATTTCGCATAAAACCTGCCACGACTTCATAGCCTTGTTTTTTTAATAAATAGGCTGCCACTGCGGAATCAACACCGCCAGATAAGCCAATCATCACTTTTTCTTTCATGCATTTTTCCTCCGCAATTCATCGCTATCTAAAATTAACGTAAAAGGTCCATCATTCACTAAGGACACTTTCATATCCGCTCCAAAAACACCGCTTTGGGCATTCGGATATATTTCTCTTAATAAGCTAAGCCAACGATCATATAGAATGGTCGCTTTTTGTGGTGCTAAGGCGTTTACAAAAGAAGGTCTTCTTCCTTTTCTAACATCAGCATATAAAGTAAACTGCGAAACGGATAAGATTTCTCCATGAACATCATCTAAAGATAA
>DLKT01000013.1 GCA_002477825.1 Caryophanales bacterium UBA7581
TATGGGAGAACGAATTGCTAGAAAAATTATTACGCATTTATCCATACCAGAAGATGCCGCTATTACGATTTTCATTACTCATTTTCATGCGGATCATATTGCTTCATTAGAGCCTTTTTTGGTCTATTTTACATGTATAAAAAAAGTAAAATCATTACAAGTTGTTACCCCAAATGCCAATCGATTAAAACGATATTTATCGTTAACATTTTTTGATTTGCAAAAAGTTGGTATTAGCGATGACAAAACTTATGTGGATGAGAACGTTCGTGTAGTTTCAATAAAAGCCAAACACATTGAAGATAGCAGAAGTTATTTCTTTTACACGATAAAAGGAAATTTCTATTATTCAGGAGATACCTCAATTCTTTCTAAAAAGGCATTAACACAATTAAAAAATCGTCAAATCGATAGGATATATCATGAAGTAGCGATTTCTTCTTCATCTTTTCATATTGGTATTCAAACTTTATGCGATGAAATTCCGCTTTCATTAAGAAATAGGGTAGTTCTGATGCATTTTGAAAATAATGAAATGATTAAATTAGCAGAAAAAGAAGGATTTAGAGTAGCAAATTCTTTTTTTAAGCATTGATTCAATAAGAGTTCGAAATGTTGACAGCTTTCATAGAAATAAGTACAATTAATTATAATTATATTGGTATTTAGTGGGGGATGGAAAATGAAAGCTAAAAGTAAAGATCCAAATAAGAATAAAAAAACCGGTCATCCTGTACAACAAATAATAAAACTTGTATTTGCTGGCCTTGTTGCCATATTCATTGGCGTAATTTATTGGTTGGGTAGAGATTATTTCTCGGAAGAGGTCAACTTAAATTTATATGGTTATTCCGAAAAAGGGGCTATGTTCATAGAAGGACTCTATCGATGGACTCCAATAATTATACTAGGTATTTATGTGATAGAACTTGTATTAGTAGCTATATTAGTTAAAAGAAATATCGACAATTGCTCAAATGATGATTTTGTTCCTCCACAGAAAGCTAAGGCACCTCGCAAAAGAAAGAGCGAAAAGTATGAAAAGGCTTGCTTAATCGTTTGTATTGTCCTGGCCGTCATTGGAATGCTTTTTAATGTTTTTACAAACTTTGCACTTGGAACTTTCAATAAAATCTTTAATCACATAATAACAATTGATAAAAATGATGACGTTTTGAGCTTGATTTGCACGATTGCTCCGAGCCTTTTGAGTGTGTTGATGATGCAAATAATGGTGCTTGCTTTCCCTATGATGAATTTTGAACAAAAAGGCTGGCTTAATGTAATAACTTGGTTACTGTTTTTTGTATCTGGAGCAGGTTCTGCTATTGCTACGATATTTATATTAATTGCCATATTCCGTGGCGCTGGTAGCGGCGGAGACGGTGGCGAAACCGTCGATGTTATTATTATAAAACACTAATGCTTTTTGCTACCTTAAATTAATTTGAACGTGAAAAAATAACGGAAATGTATTACAATAAAAAAGCTTAGAAAGGACGATAAGTGTATGAAAAAAAGTATTCTTTTTCTTTTACCTCTTTTATTGTTATCAAGTTGTCAAAATGTAGATACTATAAGTTCTTCAACCTTTCATAATGAGACAACCAGTTCTTCATCAAAAAACGATGAACCTAGTTCTTCTAACTCTAGCGCTAGTCCATCAACAAGTACAACTGTCATTCCATCAACTACCACAGTTGTTCCACCAACGACAGTAACGCCTTCGACTAGCACTAATACACCATCTACATCCATTCCAGACCAAACGAGTTCAAGCTCATCCACAGAGGGTGGGATTACTTATAATCCAGATGGAAGTCAACATTTACCAGTTCCATCAGAACACGTAAAAGAAACATGGGGAACTCAAGAAGTAAAATATAGTTTTTTAGAATCCTTTCCTGATGGCTTTCAATTTATTTATGGGCATAAAATATTAAATCAACCTGATTTTTATCGAGATACTACAAAAGGATGGAGTATTAGCGTACCGAATTCTCTTGCACGGATGGGTGTACAAACACCACTTTTTGATTCTAATCTAAAAATCGAAATTCGTCTTTATCTTACATCAATTAATAACTCCAATAATAAAGTAGATCAAGATCAACCTTGGATAAGAGTGTATGGCTTTAATAAAGAAGGAACACTTACCCAAATAAAAGAAGTTGATTGCCCTAGTAATTTCCATAATTACAAGAATAGTTCAAATCCAATTAACTTTTATATGAGCGGAGAAGATGTTGATTATCTTGAAATTCGCTTTACCGCACCTCCTTATAAAGGAAGTCAATGCTATAATTTTGGAATTAAAGAAATAGGATTCAAAACATTCCCATATGCTTACGTTGAAAAATAAGAGTGCTATAGGGCATTCTTTTTTTCTTGTAGTCAACAAAAAAGTAGAGAGCTTTAGATGGAACTCTCTACTTTAATTTTTTAGTATTTTAATTTTCTAATTTTTCCGTCTTTTTTATGAATGGAAATACTTCCGTCTTGGTTTTCCGCTAACTTTTTCGCATAATCAATCGCTTCTTTTTGGGTAGCAAAGGTTTTAATTACTTTTTCGCCTTTTGCAAATTTGACTTGCCATTTTCCGTCTTCTCTTAAAGAAATGTGATAGACCTTAGAGCGATAAGAAGCACTAGCGGATTCTCTCATATGTTCAAGATCAGATTCAAGTGTAGATTCTTTTTTTGCTTCTTTCTTTTTTGTTTCTTTTTTAGGCTCCTCTTTTTTAGGAGTTTCTTTTTTCGTTTCCTTTTTAGGAGCTTCCTTCTTAGAAGCGGCTTTTTTTGCGGTTTCTTTCTTTTCAGGTTCTTTCTTTGTCTTTGTTACTTTTTCTTCTTTGGTTGGTGCTTTTTTGGTGGCCATTTCATTTTCCTCCTCATTATTTTGATTTTGTTGATTATCTTCTTCTATGGGGGTTTCTTCTTTTATAGGAACTTCGTGAATGATTTCTTCTTTTGAGATGAGTTGAATAATTTCTTCAGGTTCATCACTTTCTTCTATTTCTATATAATTTTTCTTCTTTTTCTTATGATATTTAATCGATAAAATAAGTATCACAATCATTAATAAGACAAATATAGCTGAAGAAACAATCATCCATACGGTTATATCAATATCTTCAATGGAAAATACAACTTTTTGATAGATATTTAGTCCCATAAGAGAAAACCTCCTTTTTAATATTATATCATGGTCAAGAAATGGTTACTAGTAGTAAATTGTGCTAAAATCATGTATGATAAAAGGGAAAAAGAGGTTTTTTGTATGGATAAAGTCAAGATAAAAGTTCGAAAAAAAGATGCAGGTATGACCATTAAAGAGTATTTAAAATCAATGCATGTTGGTCGCGGGAAAATTGAAGAATTACGCGTATTAAAAGCCTCTTTAATTAATGGTACATATCAGCCTTTAGAGTATGTATTAAAAGAAAATGATGAACTCGCGTTTACTTTTCAAGAAAAAATTGATGTAAAACCATCATCTTCATTACCATTAGACGTTATTTATGAAGATGAAAATATTTTAATTGTGAATAAACCCGTAGGTTATATCGTTCATAGTGATGGAAATGATAACACTCCAACCTTATCTTCTTTAGTGGCACAATATTATTATGAGCATAAAATATTCCGCCCGGTTCGTTATATTCATCGTTTAGATAAAGATACCTCAGGTATTGTTTTATTTGCTAAAGATTTTTTATCGGAAGCGCAACTTCATGCCGATATGGAACGGCATTTAATCATTCGTGAATATTTAGGTATTGTAACCCATAAAATGAAAGAAAAAGAAGGAACGATTCATTTAGCCTTAGGAAGAGACCGACACGCGAGTAACAAAATGCGTGTTTCTAAAACGGGACAAGATGCGATTACGCATTTTAAAGTAGAAAAAGAATATAAAGGCTCTTATTCTTTAGTGCGTTTCCGCTTAGAAACGGGTAGAACCCATCAGATTCGCGTACATATGGCTTATTATAATCATCCTTTATTGGGTGATGAGTTATATGGAGAAAAGAGTACAGAAATGCCTCGAGTGGCTTTACATTCTGCAAAAATTACATTTTTCCATCCGATTTTAAAAGAGTTTATTACCATTGAATCACCTCTACCCGAGGATATGAAAACATGGGAGAAAGGACATTTAAAATGAAAAGAAAATATTGGCTTACATTACCACTTTTAAGCTTATTATGTTCTTGTACATATAGTAGTTATTTAATGCTTACAGGAACGAAAAAAATAACAAATAAAGAAATTTCAGCGTCCTATACGAAAATGGATGGATACTTTGGTAAAACCTTTAAAGTAAAAGAAGATTATGGATATCATTTTAGTTTTACTTCAACTTCTAATGAAGACAACCAAGGAAGCCTTTCTTTAAAAGTTTTTCTCAATAAAGAAGAAAAGAATCATTATGAAGGTGAAACAGTATCTTCCTTTGATTTTTCCCTTACCGAAGTCGGTAAATGGGATGTTCGTATTATTGGAGAGAATCATAGTGGAAGTTTTTCTTTAACTTGGGAAAAGGTTGCACTTTCCAATTAATTTATATATTATATATAATAATTCGATCAAGCACATAAGGTAGCTGGGCTTAGGCAACGGGAAACCGTGGGACGAAAAAGGAGGTTTGCTTTATGTGTAATAAAACTATCAATGAAAAAAAGATTGCGCATCGTACATCGTTTGTCACGATTTTAGGCAATCTTTTATTATCCGCTTTTAAGTTTGTTGCTGGACTTCTTTCTATGTCGCAAGCATTAATATCGGACGCAATTGATTCGTTAGGTGATGTAGTATCATCTTTTATTGTGATGATTGGCCTTAAGATATCTTCGAAAAAAGAAGATGAAGATCATCCTTTTGGTCATGAGCGATTTGAGCCGGTGGCCACAATTATTCTTGCCATTATGCTTTTTTTAAGTGGTGGCTTTATTGGATATCAAGCATTAAAAGATATTATTGCATTCTTTAAAGATGGTGTGGTTCATGAATTATCGACTCATGTTGTAATTGGTTTAGTGGCCGCAATTGTATCGATTATAGGGAAAGAAGCCATGTTTTGGTATACCAGAAATGCCGGAAAAAAGATACATTCTGAGGCATTTATCGCAAATGCATGGAATTATAGAATGGATGCTTTATCTTCTATCGGTTCTTTAATTGGTATTATTGGTGCAATGTGTGGCTTTCCTATTTTAGATGCTTTTGCTAGTTTAATTATTTGTATATTCATTTTAATTACTTCAATTAAAATTTTTATTGATGCAATTAACCGTTTAGTAGATAAAGCATGTGATGAATCAATAGAAGAAAAGATGCGTTCTGTCATTCTTTCCTTACCAGGTGTACTTTCTATTGATTTATTAAAAACACGTATTTTCGGCTCTAGAATCTATGTCGACGTTGAAATCTCGGTTCGTTATGATTTATCCGTACTAGAAGGTCATAAAATAGCAGAAGCCGTACATCATGCGATAGAAGATAATTTTGAAGATGTGAAACACTGTATGGTGCATGTGAATCCCAACATCACATCCGTCAATTAATATAAGTAGTAAAAAAGATAAAAATCTAGTATACTTATTTCGACGTGCAGCGGTGGCGAAATTGGTAGACGCGCTATCTTCAGGCGGTAGTGCTTATGGCATGTGAGTTCGAGTCTCATCCGCTGCACCATAAGAAAAGCATAGGTTTGATAAAAATTGCGCTGGTCAAGTAAAAGCAAATATGTATCATACTTAATATAACACCAATTCAGGCTTAAACTGGATTGGTGTTTTATTTTTTAATGAATATGCAAGACGCTCATTATTATAGTAATTGACGTAATCAATAATAGATTATATTACATCTAAAGAATGGCTTAAATCGAAATCTAAGAATAGTTCCTCTTTAATCCATTCATTTAAGGATTCATCTATGGGATTATTTGTAGGGGGCCAGCACGAGACATAGAATGTTTAATTTTAAGCTCATTTTAACTGATTGAAGAGTATATAGAGCCTTGATCGGTGTGCAAAATTATTGTTTAATACCGTGCATTTCACACTAAAAAATACAAAAATCAGCTTTTTTTGCCACTTTTTTCACTTGACAAAAAGCTACGGGGGGGGGGTATAATAAAGCAAATTTATTAAGGAGAGAAAAATAATGCACGATATCAGAATAAGCAAAGAGCAAGAAGAAGTATTAGTTAGAGCTAAATTTAAAATACCAACAATTGTAATAGTTTTATTTGTTTTTTTTGCCTTTAATGCATTGTTACTTCTTATTGATGGAATTGTTCTATTTCAAAAAAGTATCAATGATTATTATGATAACAGTTCTTCAGATGGCTCTATCTTCCTTTTTGCTTTAGGTATAGCGTTTTCAATAGTTATTTTACCAATGTTTATAGTTTGGATGATCGGCATAAAAAAGAGTTCTTGCATTGTGACAAATAAAAGAATTTATGGCGTTACAAGTATTTTTATTATCAAGAAAAAATATAGTTATAGACTAGATGAAATTGATAATGTTGAGACTATTTCTTCATTAGGTATACATGGATTAGCACTTAATTTTTCACAAGGACATGGCCCACAAGATGTCGTAAGATATAATAGAGGCGTTACTACAATGAGTGGTGCTGGAACTTTTAGAATTACTAATATTGCTAATATCGATGAGGTTTATGAAAAACTATCAGGCTTATTAACAAGTGTAAAGAATGACAAAGACCTAATGGTAGATATAGAAATGAGTAAAGTTCAAGCTGAAAATAGAAAAGCAGCAGCATTTGAAAGTATAGCTAGTAATATGGGCGAAACAACCCCAACAAAAACAAATAACAATTTTACCTATATAGAAGAGTTAAAGGGATTAAAAGAATTATTGGATGCAGGTATTATTTCTGAAGCTGAATTTGAAGAGAAAAAAAAGGATCTTTTAAAATAACAATGGAAGGGAATTTAACAAAGATGAAAACTTATCACAAACTGCGAGGAAATCACAGTTTAAAAAGGAGAATTTTTTGAACATTTTCTTGTACAAATATATAGGCAGTATAGAATGCTTATGATCATGGACTATTATTCACCCGCGAGATTGGATTGTGGATAGCATAATGTCTAGGACCACGTTAAAAGACTAGCGCACATTCGGTAATGGAAACAGTTACAGACCTCCTACTTGCTGGGAGGTTTTTTCTTTTATTCAGCTGTACGCATTTTGAACGATACGCATTTTTTAAGGGTGTACGCAAATTGTATTAAAATCGATTATCTTACACACTGACACATTGGTTTGATGCAGTAAAATGTTTAAAACATTTTTGATTTTTCTATAAAAAAATATAAGTTCAAAGAAAAAGCAAATTAAGTGCGTGTACAAAGCATATTTTTCCGTTTATAATATGTAAGAAATGATAACCAGTTTGTAATAAAATTTTTTTAGTAGGTGGTTATTTGGAAAACTTTTTTAAGTGTTTTAAGTTATGTAGGTGAAGTTATGAAGAGCTCGACAGAAGAATTAAAAAGTGGAAAGATATTGCCACTAGTGTTTAAATTAACGATTCCAGCAGTAATTGCGCAGTTAATTACTTTTTTATATAACATTGTAGATCGGATTTATGTTTCTAATATCGAAGTTTCTGGTATGAACGCTCTTGCGGCGTTAGGAATCGTGCTTCCTTTAACAATTATCATTCAAGCATTTGCTAATTTAATAGGACTAGGTGGCTCACCTCGTGCGACGATGAAATTAGGAGAAAACGATAAAGAAGAAGCTAATAAAATCTTCAATACTTCTTTTGTATTACTTTTTATTTTAGGAGTCATCATAAGCGTTGTCGTTTATATTTTCGCTCAAGATATCGTCGAATTATTTGGCTGTCCTACAAGTGCAGTTGAATACGCTACAAGCTATTTAAAAATATATGGCTTAGGTTCTATATTTGTTTTATTAGCGCAAGGACTTAACCCCTTTATTACGGCCCAAGGTAAATCACTGATTGCAATGCTATCCATACTCATTGGGGCAGTAATTAACATCGCATTAGATCCATTATTTATCTTTGTTTTTAAAATGGGAGTTGAAGGCGCAAGTTTAGCGACAGTTATATCACAGTTCATCTCATTTATTTGGATTATGATTTATTTACATTCTAAAAAAAGCATCTTCCGTATCAATTTAAAACATTTTCAATTCGATAAGAAACGTATTTTAGGTATATTGTCTTTAGGTCTATCACCCTTTATTATGACGATTACGGAATGTGCAATTCAAGTTGTCTTTAATAATAATTTAAAATGGGCCACCAACGATGACGCAAATTATACGGCCGCACTTACTATTATGCTAAGTGCTTTACAATTAATTTCATTACCACTCAATGGTCTTGGTTATGGTATGCAACCCTTTGTGAGTTTTAATTATGGAGCAGGGGATGCTAAAAGATTAAAAGAAGGAATAAAAGATGTTACTATTATTGCTTTTTGCTTTGCTATTGTCGTTTGGTCAATGTCTTTAGCATTTCCTAAAATATATGCTTTAATTTTCTCGGCGAGTGAAGAGGTTAGTGATATTGTAATAAAATATACACCACTCTTTTTAATGGGTTCCATTATGTTTTTCGTACAAATGACGTTACAAAATATTAATGTAGCTTTAGGACAAGCAAAATCTGCGCTTGCTTTAGCAGTTTTAAGAAAAGTTATTATTCTTATTCCTCTTTGCATTATTTTGACACATACAATAGGTTTTAAAGGCGTTTATATGTCTGAAGGTATTGCTGACTTTGTTGCGGGAATAATTACAAGTATTGTTATTTTCACTACTTTCCCACGTGTGTTTAAAAAACGTGAAGCTGAAGTAAAAAGTCAAAAACAAGATCAATCGGATTTGAATTGAAGCAATAACTATTTCTGAAGCCTTTGTTGATTAAAAAAATGTTAATCAGTGCAAAATAAAAATTTTTTTGCACTGAAATGCAAAAAAATGAAAAAATAAAAAGTTTTTGCACTGTAATGCAAAAATTTATAAATCCTTATTTGCATAAGA
>DLKT01000014.1:0-1342 GCA_002477825.1 Caryophanales bacterium UBA7581
TCTATGCAAATAAGGATTTTATTTTTTTATTTATTTGCAATTTTTTATGTCAAAAATATCATTCTATTGATTGATGCTAATAAATTGATTGAAACATCGGATTATGCAATTTTAGTTATTATTCATCATAAAGCCATCGTGCAATGTCTTTGATTTCAATTCCTTTATAATCGTATGCCTCATGCTTTGTTCTTGCGATAACAACTTTTGGATAAGAATCTTGGATTGATAAAAGTGGGGTAACTTCTCGTAGAAAAGTATCTTGATTTGTAATATCATCACTTACTTGAATATAGATTCTTTTTCCATTTTTCATGGCTACAAAATCAATTTCTTTTTGATACAATTTACCAATATAGACTTCATATCCTCTTCTTAATAATTCTATGCCAACAAGATTTTCATATAAATGTCCTGTATCTGTATATCTATTTCCTAAAATAGCTCTTCTAAAACTCAAATCAGATAAATAATATTTTTTGTCCGATTCTAGATAAGTATTACCTTTAATATTAAATCTTTGAAATGGGTAAAATAGGAAACTTTTGCATAAATAATCAACATATGCACCACAAGTTTTATCGTTTGTTTTATATGAAGAAGAGGTTAATTTGTTTGCAATATTTCTAATAGAAGTTTGGTTGCCAATATTGTCCATTAAAAATTCATAGATTAATTTTAGTAAGTCTTCATTTTCAATTTGATATTTTTCAATGATATCTCTTACAATTGTTGCTTTAACGATTCCCTCAATGTATTTTGTAGCATCATTTTCAGTTCTATATAAGTAGGAGCCTGACATACCTCCACTTTTAAAATATAGATCAAAACTCTCATCAATATCAGACATACCATAATACGTAGTGTACTCTTTAAAAGAAAAGGGGAATACTTTTATTTCAAAAACTCGACCACCAAATAACGTGGCTAAATCACTACTTAATAAGAAGGCATTAGAACCTGTTAGATATATATCATATTTTTCCTCTTCATGTAGACTATTAATTACATTTTCAAACCCATTGCACATTTGCACTTCATCAATCAATAAATAATTATTCTTAGATTGAGTGTATTTTGAAGTAATATAATGATAAAGTTCTTCAGCATTGGTGAGACTTGAAAATTCTTTCAAATTTAATTTGATGTGGATAATATTATTATTTCCTTCCATAGCCAAATAATTATGATATAGTTCCATTAATTTTGACTTGCCAGCTCGTCTAACACCAGTGATTACTTTAATATCTGGTATATCCTTAACACTAATTAACTGATTTAAATATATTTCTCTTTGAATTATTTTCATAATTATTGGTCTCCCTACCCATATTGTAACCTG
>DLKT01000014.1:1364-1758 GCA_002477825.1 Caryophanales bacterium UBA7581
CAATTTTAAACAATATTTAATTTTGCGAAACAAGCAATTAGCGTCCAATTGTCACTAAATGAAAAAATAGAAACATGAAAGTTTTAAATTAATAAAAGCTTACATTAAAAAATTAGAGATTATCAACGTTTTTCCTTACTAATTTAATATGATGCTCTAACATCTGCTTATCAAGGTTAGGCCATAAATAATTAATCGTGAACGGATCTAAATTTTTTATTCTGCTTCTACATAAAACTTTGTTAATTTATTAAGGCCAAAAAATCAGCAAACAAAGAAACTTAACTTAAATTTTTATTCGAGCCTTTCAAAGATTTGTTGAATAAAAAAAGCCTGATAGCATTGTATCAGACTGATTTTAATATTATGGTCGGAATAGTGGGATTCGAACCCA
>DLKT01000014.1:1817-66106 GCA_002477825.1 Caryophanales bacterium UBA7581
TCTTGGTCCCGAACCAAGCGCACTACCAAGCTGTGCTATATCCCGGGAGAAGATAGCTAAAAAGCTATCTATTAAAATTCAAAGGAAAATAAATCCATTTGATTAGTGTCTTGAAGATCATCTAAAACATGAAGTTCTTCTAAAGCCGCCATATTTTGCGAATTGAGTTTGGTTCTTTCCACCAAATCCTCTTTTGATAAGAATGGACCATCTTTACGTGCCTCAATAATACTTAAAGCTGCGTTTGCGCCTAATCCGTCAATTGCGCTGAAGGAAGGAATCACCTTTCCTTTTTCTTTATCAACAACGAAACGTGTCGCTTCTGAGCGATATAAGTCGATATTTTCAAAGCTATATCCTCTTTCATACATCTCTAAAGCAATACATAGCGTCTTTTCTTGTTCTTGCTCTTTTGCCGATAATGCACCAGCGCCGTTAGTATTATATCGTTTTTCTTTGAGTTCTTCAAGTCTACGAATAATAGCTTCTCTTCCCTCTAACATCGGTTTTAAATCATATTGATCACAACGAATGGAGAAGAAACAAGCGTAGTACGCTAACGGTTGATAAACTTTAAACCAAGCAATACGTACCGCCATCATAACATATGCAGTAGCGTGTGCTTTTGGGAATAAGTATTGAATTTTATTACAAGAATCAATATACCATTGTGGTACGTTATTCTTCTTCATAATTTCTTCGTATTCTGGTTTTACTTTTTTACCTTTACGAACGTCTTCCATGATTTTAAAGGCAGTAGAAGGTTCTACGCCCATTTTAGAAAGACCAATCATAATATCGTCACGGCAACCAATAACTTCCGATAATGTACAAGTTCCGCTAGTCACTAAATCCTGTGCATTTCCGTTCCACACGTTCGTACCATGAGATAAACCAGAAATAATTAATAAATCAGCAAAGGTTTTAGGACGGGTTTCTTTTAACATACCACGGACGAAGTTGGTGCCGAATTCTGGTAAACCCAAAGCCCCGGTTTCTTCTTTTAAATAGTTAGAAGAACGATGTAAAGCTTTATCGGATGAGAACAAAGAAAGAACTTGTTTATCGCCCATAGGAATGGTCGTAGGATCAATACCTGTAATATCTTCTAACATCTTCATTGCGGTTGGATCAACGTGACCTAATAAGTCAAGTTTTAATACGTTATCGTGAATCGCATGGAAGTCGAAGTGAGTGGTTTTCCAGTTTGCGTCTTTTTTATCGGCTGGATATTGAATCGGTGTAAAGTCATAGACCGAGTAATCACGCGGAATAACAACGATACCGCCAGGGTGTTGGCCGGTGGTTCGTTTTACATCTTGGCAACCTACCGCAATACGGGCGATTTCCGCTCGTGAAATGGTATCTGGATTTTTACCAATTCTTTCAAAATAGCCACGGACATAACCAAAAGCAGTCTTTTCAGCAACGGTTTCAATCGTGCCTGCTTTAAATACGTTATCTTTTCCTAATAATTCTTTGGTCATTTCATGGGCTTTCGCTTGATAATCACCTGAGAAGTTTAAGTCAATATCAGGTACTTTATCCGCGTTGAAGCCTAAGAAGGTTGCGAAAGGAATATCTTGTCCATCATGAATCATAGGTGTTCCACAATGTGGACAATTCTTTTCTTCTAAGTCAAAGCCGGAATGTATTTCCGGACGATTCGTAACAAATTCGCTATATTTGCAGTGTGGGCAACGATAGTGTGGTGGCAGTGGATTCACTTCTGTAATGGACGCCATCGTCGCAACAAAAGAAGAACCAACCGAACCTCTAGATCCAACTAAGAAGCCATCTTCATTTGCGCGTTTAATTAACTTATGCGCAATATAATAAATAACGGAATAATTGTGTTTAATAATACCGGTTAACTCTTTATCTAGACGTTCTGCAACTAAATCAGGTAATTTCCCTTCATAACCATACCAGGCATAGCATTTATCATAACAAAGTTTTTGTAATTCTTCCGCACAGTTTTCAATTTTAGGTGCATACAAATCTGATTTAATAGGGAACAATTGTTCAATTTGGTCATTTACCCAATGCGTATTGGTAATGACATATTCTTTGGCCTTTTCTTCACCAAAAATGGGAATAAAGGCATCTAACATTTCTCTCGTCGTTCTAAAATGTTGATCCGGATTCGGATACATCGGTTGTGATTCTCTTCTAAATGGGTTTAAAGGATGGCGGACGCCTTGAATTCCTTTGGCCATAATATAGACATCACGATAGATCTTATCTTCTGGGTTTAAGTAGTGAGCGTCACCAGTAGCTACTACTCTTTTTCCCATCTTTTCGGCAGCAGAAGCGATATCTTTTACAAACTGTGTTAATTTTTCTTTCGATTCAATTTGACCGTCATAAAGTAAGAAAGAATAGTTTTCTAAAGGTTGTAATTCAATATAATCATAGAATTTCACTTTTTCTTCTAGTACTTCTTTTGATCTTGTCATGGCCGTATCAAAAACTTCACCATTAAAACAAGCTGAGCCAATAATAAAGTTTTCTCTATATTTTTCAATTTGACTACGAGGAATCTTTGGTAAATCGGCGATATATTCAATGTTGGATAAAGACACTAATAAGAATAAATCTTTTAAACCTTGTGGGTTTTTAGGATAAACAACGACATGTTTCGGTCTTAAATGCTTCAATAATTCAACACTGGCTTCTAAGTCATTGAGTTCACAATGTTTCATATTGAAATTGTTTTTGGTTAAAATCGCTAGCATCGCTAACCAAACGTCTAATAATACTTCCGCGTCATAATCAGCACGGTGAGCTTTACCTTCTTCATAGGTTACTTCTAAGTTTCTTGATAAAGCACCTAAGTTATGTTGACGTGCTTCTGGAAACATATAACGCGATAAGGATAAAGTATCAATCACTGGGTTAGATACCGATGGATATCCCATTTGATGGAAAGCTTCATTCATAAAGCCAATATCGAAGTCAGCGTTATGAGAAACTAAAATAGAGTCTTTAATAAAGCTACGAATAATTTCCACTGCTTCTTTAATATAAGGTTTTCCCTTTAACATTTGGGGAGTAATATTTGTTAAGTTTTGAATCTTTTTCGATAAAACAAAATCATCGCCTGGGTTCACTAATAAATCAAGACGATCGACGATGACGCCACCTTCTAAACGCACCGCGCCAAATTCAATAATGCGATCATATCGAGCGGATAAACCTGTAGTTTCAAAGTCGAATACGACGTAACTTGCTTTATTTAAAATGACGTCTGATGGATTTTGAATATAAGATAATTTTTCATCCACCATATACATTTCGCAGCCATATAAAACTTTAATATTAAATTCTTTCGCGGCTTTTTGCGCTTCTGGAAAAGCCTGGACATTTCCGTGATCGGTTAATCCAATTGCAGGATGACCAAAATGCGACGCTAATTTACAATAATCGGTAATGGTT
Source organism: Caryophanales bacterium UBA7581 (assembly GCA_002477825.1). GTDB lineage: Bacteria > Bacillota_I > Bacilli_A > RFN20 > CAG-826 > CAG-826. The sequence goes on from DLKT01000014.1 coordinate 5,256, forward strand.
GCGACGGCATCCATCGCGGACATTTTCGTATGAAGATGAAGTTCAATTCTTTTTTCTTCTTCATCATCTTCTCGTAAAGGATCTGGTTCTAAGAAATCAATAAAATGGGCTAAAATTACGATTTGTTGGGTGAATTTATCGATTTGCACCGAACCACGAATACGTACCTTTTTGCCTTTTTTTATTTCTAATATTTTTTCTTCATTTATAATTTTATTTTCAAAAACACGAACCGCAACGGAATAGGTTAAATCGGTAATATCAAAAGTTAATATCTTTTTTCCTTCGCGAGAGGTTTTCATTTCATCAACAAAGAAAATATTACCTTGAACACTGACATTCCCCGAATTCGTATCAATATCAATAATTTTCATTTCGGTATAATCACCGCGTTTAAAAGCGGCTTTTTGTCGACGCGCTTCTTCTTCTCTCTTTTTTAATTCAGGAACCACTTGATCAATATAAGCCAAATGCTCATCTTCTAGTGTTTCTTCTTGTTGTTCAGGTTCTTCAATCACTTCTTTTAAAGTAAAAGGATAACCTAAATAAGTTAAAAAGTCTTGGAATTCTTGAATCGTTCCATGCATTTTATCTCTTTCTAATGCACTTTGAAAAATACAATTGATTTCTCTATCGCGAAATGTAACGTTTAAAGGATTCAAAGCGATATGATAAAAAGATTTATACCATGTATAAAGTAAATCTAATACTTCATTACAAGTCGGTAGTTGAGTGTAGGAGAAATGAAGAGCATACGAATAATCAATGAATTCTAAATGATGACGAAATTCGTATAATAAATCAAAATCCCAAGGGGTTTCTTTTTTGATTCTATAATGCCAAATGCCATTTTCTTTATAGAATGCATTTTCTTTTTCAAAAGACAAATCAAAGCGATCAATGTCTTCTAATTGTATGGATTCTAAAAATCGTTTCATTGTCTCGTCCATGTTGCTCACCTACTTCTTTAAAACTATGAATCATAGCGACTAGAATAATCCGATAATATCTTTGATAAACACTACTGCCATTAAAGCAAAGAGTAAGATCATTCCTACCGCAGAAACAATATTTTTTACTTTGGAAGGTATTTCCTTTTTAGTAATACCTTCAACAATAATCACTAATAAATGCCAACCATCTAAACCAGGGAATGGTAATAAATTAAAGATGGCTAAGTTTACAGAAATCATGCCCCAAAGCATTAAATAGGAACCAAACCCATAATTTAAGATTTCTGAAGAAACTTGAAGAATGGCGACAGGTCCACCAATTTGGTCATAGCCTTTACCGACAAAAAGGCCTGCTAAAGTTTTCGCGATTAAAGAAGTGGATTCCCACCAATCTTCACCTGCCACTTTTAAAGCTGTACCGAATTTATAACGGAATGTTCTTACAAAACTAATACCCATCGTTTCCCAACCATAGAAAACTTCGGTTTTGCTTTCACTAGCAATAACTGCAGATAAAGTCATCGTATGGGGGTTTCCTATAAATTCAGGATTTTCTTTAAACTCTTCATATGTACAAGTATAAAGCGTAATATTAAGTTTATCCTTCGCGTTCGTTGGCGTTGGAATTTTGTTATTAAAAGCGTCTGTTAAATCGGTATAGCTTTTAATTTCAACTGATTGCAATTCTTCCGCATCTTTTTCAAAAGGCATGTATTGCCAAGTGATTTTACGAACAAATTCATCCGTGGTTAAACCAGCCGCATGTGCTGGACTTTCTTTATCTTCTAACTTTTCCACTACAGTAATTTGATTCGTACCATATCTTTGGGGGAAGAAAACCGTATTTGCAGCAAATAAAACATAACCTAAAACAAAGTTTAAAATAATACCCGCCGAAACGATAATCGCACGTTTCCACTTTTTCACCGCTAATAAACTGCGTTCAGGTGGTACTTCTACGCCTTCCGGTATCGTTTCACTTTCACCATACATTGCCACATAACCACCTAAAGGAATGGCCCTTAAAGAAATGGTGGTTTCTTGACCTTTTTCTTTTTTTGGCTTTTTTTGCCAAATGGCGGGTCCAAAACCAACGGAAAATTCAAAGCAATAAACTTTAAATAATTTCGCCATGGATAAGTGTCCTAATTCATGAATAATGACGAGTAAACCTATAGAAATAATAAACAAAATCACACTGAGAAAACTAATTGATGTTGATGCTAAAATCATCATTTTACATTCATCTCCTTTACGAGTAAACTTGCTTCTTCTCTTGTTATTTTATCCACATATAGAACATCATCTATCGTAGGATTTTCAATAACACGATGCCGTTTCATACAAGTTTCAATAATTTTTTCAATTCCTAAGAAAGGAATTTGATGAGCTAGAAAGGCATAAACAGCAACTTCGTTAGCAGCGTTTAAACACGCTAACATCGTGCCGCCTTGTTCCATGGCTTTTCTAGCAAACTCCACACAAGGATAACGATCTTTATCGAATGCATGGAAATGTAAAGTGCCAAATTCTTCTAATGGTAACTTAGAACATTGCACTTCTTTTCTCTTTAAATGATATAAGGCATAGGAGATGGGAATTCTCATATCGCTTGGACCTATATCGCATAAATAACTACCATCTTGGCATTCAATTAAGGAATGAACCTTCGATTCATCGTGTAATAAAACATCAATTTTTTCCATCGGCATATGGAATAAATAATGCGCTTCAATGATTTCAAATCCCTTGTTCATCATGGTAGCACAATCGATGGTAATTTTTTGTCCCATCGACCAAGAAGGATGCTTTAAAGCTTGTTCTACGGTTACACTTTCTAACTCTTCTCTTTTTAAGTTTCTAAAAGCGCCACCTGAAGCCGTTAAAATTAAACGTCGTACTTCTTTTTTATTTCCTTTTAAACATTTAGCTAAAGCGACATGCTCAGAATCAATCGGATAGATTTTTGCTCCGGTTTCTTTTTGCGCTTTTTCTAAAAGTTCTCCACCAACCACTAAAGATTCTTTGTTTGCTAAAGCCACAGAAATCTTTGCTTTTAAAGCATGATAGGTAGGAACAAAGCCACAAAAACCGACTAAAGCATTCACCACTAAAGTTGGTTTAGAAGCATCAATAATATCCAATAAGCCTTGGTCTCCATAAAAGAAATGAATAGAGGAATATTGTTTTTTAAGTACTTCATAGTCTTCTTTTTCTTGTACACAAATGTACTTTACTTCTTTAAAAGAAGACAAAATCGTAGGAATTTGTTCAATACGATGACCTAAAGAAAAACCTACTAAATGAAAACGTTTGTCGTTTTTCATTACATCTAAAGTTTGATTCCCAATGGAGCCACTGGCCCCTAATAATAAGATATTCTCTTTCATCATTTTTAAATCAAGAAATTCCACTTATTATTTAAGAAAATCACGAAGATAGCGACAAAAAGCGCTACACAAAGAAGGGAATCAACACGATCTAATACACCACCATGGCCTCTTAATAAAGAACCATAGTCTTTAATTTCAAAATGTCTTTTTAAAGCGGAGAAAATGAAATCGCCTAAATTAGCAATAAATGGCATTAGGAAAGATAAAATCAAAATCCAATACCAATGTTTGTGATCTAAAATTGGAAGTAAAGGATGTCCCACTTTACAACAGACAAAGGCAAATCCTGCACTCGCAACAAAAGATAGAATGACACCACCAAAGAAGCCTTCCCAAGTTTTCTTAGGAGAAATTCTTTCATTCATTTTATTTCTTCCAAATAAAACCCCTGTAAAATAAGCTCCTATATCGGTAGTAAATGTTCCAATAATTACATAAAATAGCAACAAAGAAGTTTGAAATGTATTCGGCATAATTAAATTGGTTTGTGCTTCATCCCATCCTCTTCCAACAGAAGCATCTACAAATGCTTGCTTTGGAAAATAGCGTAGGAATAATATCGCTTGCATTGCGATACCAATAAAGACGGACATGGTAAATAGATAAGTTACATCATTAATTCCAAAGTTTTTATCTAATATGGATAAGAAAAATAAAACAAATATTGTTGTAGCTACTCCAATAGTAGAAACCGAAATACTTGCCGATGTAGCGTCTTTTCCATCTCGGTTAATAATGGTAAAAAAGCCACTTTCAAACGACCATGATTCTACCCAGTTATCCGCAGCAACATTTTCCATATTGTTTTTGGCCATAATCCAAAATACAAATGAAAACGTCATAACATAAATAAACCCATGAACAAAGGTAGAATATCTTTTATGTATTGGTGCGTTAATAAATTCGTGAATAATGATTAATAACGCGACGGAAATAAAAATTAAAAACCACCATCCGCCGATTAAAATCGTTGGAATACCAATTAAAGCTAAAATAGCCGCGGTAATCGTTCTCGTCCACATGGACTTTTTAGTATCTTCTGAAATTTTATTTACTTGCATCTTTTCCATTACTAAGCCCTCCATAGCGACGATTACGTGATTGATATTCTTCTAAACAAGCGATAAATTGTTTTCTTTTAAAATCAGGCCAACAAGTCTTGGTAAAGACCATTTCTGCATAAGCGAGTTCCCAAAGCATAAAATTGGAAATTCTTTGTTCTCCTGAAGTACGAATTAATAAGTCTACATCGGGTAAACCTGCAGAATCTAAATAATGAGAAAAAGTTTCTTCGGTCAATTCTTCTTTATTTTCATCTGCATTATATTTTCTAATGGCGCGAATAATTTCATCTCTGCCACCATAATTTAAGCAAATATTAAAAACATAGTTTTGATTATTTTTCGTTTTTTCTTTTGCTTCTTGAATGACGTCTTGCGTTCTTTTAGGAAGGCGAGATAAATCTCCCATTGTTCTAACTTTAACACCATCTCTCATTAAATGATTGATTTCACGATGGAAAAATTCTTCTAAATATTCAAAAAGATGTTGAATTTCATCTTGTGGTCTTTTCCAGTTTTCCGTAGAAAAGGCATATAAAGACATGACTTGAATATGAAATTCTTTACAAACATCAAAAATTTCTATAATACGTTTGCAGCCTTCTTTATGACCTAAATGACGAGGTAATAATCTTTTTTTCGCCCAACGTCCATTTCCATCCATAATGAAAGCCACATGCGTTAATGGTTTTGTTAATTGAAAAGTAGTTTCTTCTTTCTTTTTCAAAATGGAATCCTCCTTTTTTATAATGTATTTACATTATACATTATAAGAGGCCATTAATGATACAAAAAAAAGAAAAAGGATGAGAAATTTCTCACCCTTAAATCGACATGATTTCTTTTTCTTTTTCGCTAACGATTTCGTCCACCATTTTAATCGCGGCATCGGTCTCTTTTTGAAGGTCTTCTTCTAAGCGACGGCGCATGTCTTCTGGTGTATCTTTGTCCGCTTTTACGAAATCCATATATTCACGACGGACATTACGAATAGCGACTTTGGTATCTTCACCATATTTTTTGGCGTTTTTCGATAAATCTCTTCTTCTATCTTCAGTTAAAGCGGGGAAGATTAAGCGAATGGAGGTTCCATCGTTAATTGGATTAATACCTAAATCTGAACCATTTAATGCGGTTAAGATGGCTTTAATATCACCTTTATCATAAGGCTTAATTAATAATTGACGTGGTTCTGGTGAAGAGATGGAAGCGATTTGATTGATTGGCATGGGTGAACCATAATAATCAATTTCAATATTGTTTAAAATCGCCGGGCTTGCTCTTCCCGTACGAAGGGTCACTAATTGGGCGCGTAAAGCTTCAATTGATTTTCCCATTTTGGTTTTACATTCTAATACTAATTCATCCATAATTTATTCTCCTTTCAAAATTCTTGTTCCAATGCGTTCTCCTCTAACTACACGTTTGAAGTTTTCGGAATTTTGCATATTGAATACGACAATTTCAATACCGCTTTGCATACATAAGCTTACCGCCGTTAAATCCATAACTTTAAGTTCTTTCGCCAACATTTCTTTATAAGTAATTTCAGAAATAAACTCTGCTTTTGGATCAACATTGGGGTCAGCGGTATAGACACCATCTACTCCATTTTTCGCCATTAAGACGGCTTCTGCACCGATTTCCATTGCACGAAGTGAAGCAGTTGTGTCTGTGGTAAAGAAGGGATTTCCCGTGCCCCCTGCAAAAATAACCACTCTACCTTTTTCTAAATGGCGAATTGCACGACGACGAATATAAGGTTCGCAAACCGCTTTGACTTCAATAGAACTTAATACGCGGCATTGCATTCCATCATTTTCTAAAGCAGATTGAAGAGCTAAAGAATTAATAATGGTTCCTAACATTCCCATATAATCAGCGGTTGTTCTTTCAATGCCAATCATATCGGCAAGTTTACCTCTCCAGATATTACCAGCACCAATAACAATCGATACTTCGACGCCTTCTTCTTTCATGCTTTTAATCGCATGTGCAATTTTGCTTAAGGCTTCGGCATCTAATATCATATGATTTTTCTTATCTTGTAATGCTTCTCCACTTAGTTTTAATAGTACTCTTTTATAGGGCTTCATGGGCTTCCTCCTTTAAAAAAAGAACACTCAAAAGAGTGCCCCTTATTTTGCTTGGTTCATGACTTCTTCAACGAAGTTATCTTGACGTTTTTCAATACCTTCACCAACGCCATAACGAACGAAATGAACGATGTGGAAGTTATGTTGTTTTAAATAATTGCCAACAGTTAAAGAATCATCCATTAAGTACTCTTGATCAGCAAGAACGGATTCGGAGAAGATTTTATTCACTTTTCCTTCAACAATTTTCTTTAAAGCGGCTTCTGGTTTACCCGCTAAACGTGGGTCATTTTTGGAGACTTCCATTTGAACTTCCATTTCATGAGCAAGGACGTCAGCAGGAATATCTTCTTTGGTTAAATATAATGGCTTGTTGGCTGCGATGTGGATGGATAAATCCTTAGCAACGGCAGCATCATCTTCCGCTAATAAAACGATAGCAGAGACTTTTCCGCCCATGTGGATATAGTAACCAAAAGATTGACCTTCGGCTTTGTGTAAAATTTCGAAACGACGTAAGTCGAGTTTTTCACCGATTTTAACGGTAGCGTCTGTGAATAAATCTTTGACGATTTCTTTAGCGCAGTTAATGCAACCTGGTTCTTCTTTTAAAAGAAGTTCAGCGACATCATTGACTAATTGCTTAAAGGCATCACCTTTAGCAACGAAGTCGGTTTCACAGTTAATTTCTAAAATAATGGCTTTATCACCTTCTGGTGTCACTTTTACTACGGTTAATCCTTCAGCAGCAATACGTGTGGCGGATTTCTTAGCAGCTTTAGCAATACCTTTTTCTCTTAACCAGTCACAAGCTTTATCTAAGTCCATATTGGATTCTTCTAAAGCTTTTTTGCAGTCCATCATACCAGCGCCGGTACGTTCTCTTAAAATTTTAATTGCTTCAATCATTGTAGGTGCAGCCATGGTTCATTACTCCTTTTTTTCTTCAACAGTTGTGGTGGTTTCAGCGGATTTGTCTTCTGCTTTTGGAGCAGGTTTTCTGCCGGTGCGTTTTCCTTGACGTCTTTCGCCACCATTAGCTTCTTTTTCTTCTCTAGCTTTTTGGGCTGCTGCTCTCTTTTCAGCATCAGCTTTATCAACGGCTTGAATTGCATCTGTCATTGTGACATCGCCTTCGCCTTCATCTTTGGTGTAAGCAACTAAAGTTTGTCCACCTTTAGATTCGACAACAGCATCGGCCATGACCGCTAAAATTAAACGGACGGAACGAATGGCATCGTCGTTAGCTGGAATGGCATAATCAACTTCATCTGGATCACAGTTGGTATCAACAATACCGAACACTGGGATACCTAATTTATGAGCTTCAGCAACAGCGTTGTGTTCAATGCGTGGATCAATGACAAAGATAGCATTTGGAATCTTACGCATTTCTTTAATACCCTCTAAGTTACGGGTTAATTTTTCTTTTTCTTTACGAAGTAAGGCTACTTCTTTCTTTGGAAGGACATCGAATTCTCCATCTTCTTCCATTTTTTCTAAGCTCTTTAAATAGCGAATACGTGTTTGAATGGTCTTAAAGTTAGTTAAGGTACCGCCTAACCAACGAGCGGTGATAAAGAATGAACCAGAACGAAGGGCTTCTTCTTTCACTGCGTCTTGGCATTGTTTTTTAGTACCAACGAAAAGTACTTTTCCGCCTTCATCAACGATAGCTTTTAAAGCTTTATAAGCGGTATCAATCATAGCGGCAGTCTTTTGTAAGTCAATAATGTATACGCCGTTACGAGCACCATAGATGTATTTGCCCATTTTTGGGTTCCATCTTCTGGTTTGATGTCCAAAGTGAACACCGGCTTCTAATAATTTTTTCATGGTGATGACAGGTGCATCTGGATCATGCATGACTGTTTCCATGACATTTTCGGTTGCTTCTTCTAAAGCAACTTCCTTTTGTTCTTCTTCCATGAGAACTTCCTCCTATTTTGTTTTCCCTCCATTACTTCGAACAATTACCCCCTATAAAAACGCCCTTGCGCAAAGGGAACCGATAATTGAATCCATAATGTGTGTAGTCTCTTTTTTTCAAGAGCCTACTTATTCTATCATGGATAGCAAAGGAAAATCAATATTTATTTATTATATAAATAGTTTATATAGTATTCGACACTTTATCCTTTTTTATGCGCTCTTGGATGCGCGTTAAAATAGGTCGTTTGCATCTTCTCCATGCTTACGTGTGTATAGATTTGGGTGGTTGATAAAGAAGCGTGTCCTAAAAGTTCTTGAATGACTCTTAAATCTGCGCCATTATCTAATAAATGCGTAGCAAAAGTATGCCGCATTTTATGCGGGTAAAGTGAAAGATACACGCCGGTCTTTCTTTCAATCTCTTTTAAAATAAATTCCAATCCCCGGGTAGTTAATGCTTTTCCTTGGTCATTTAAAAAGAAAGTATCCGGTAATGTTTCGTCGTGATTCTTTTTTAATAAAGTCGGGCGTAATTCTTTTTGGTAACGGACCATTGCGTCTTTTGCGGTCACGGAAAAAGGAATGATTCTTTCTTTATTCCCTTTACCTACAATGCGTAAACAACGATTTCCATAGTCAATATTAAAAATTTCTAAAGTGCAAATTTCAAAAGCCCGCATGCCCGAAGCATACAGTAATTCTAGAATGGCTTGATCACGAATCATCAAATGATCCGTTCTTAAAGCATTTTGCGCTAATAACTTCTCGACTTCTTCATAATAAAGAAATTCCGGTAATCTTTTATCTACTTTTGGCGAAGTAATCGTAAGAAAAGGATTCATTTTTACGTACTCGCGGTCCACTAAAAATTTAAAGAAATGGCGTAAAGCGCTCAGTTTTCTTTTAATGGATCTTTTGGAAATCCCATGCATCATTTGAATGGTCAAAAAGTCACGAATATCCGTATTTTTTACCTCTAAAATATTTTTATCCATGTCTTCTAAAAATTTTAAATATTCTTCTATATCTCGAACATAAGCATCTTTTGTGTGCGTAGAATAATTTCTTTCTAACAAAAGATAGTCTTGAAAAAGTTTCACTAAATCATTCATGGACATGGTCCCACCATTCTTTTAAAGAAGCAAGGGAGCGGTCTGCTACCGCTAAACGATCTTTTGAAACTTGATACATAATGCCATAATTCGCGTTCATCGGTGAAAAATGTTTCACTGCCGCATGCGTAATATAAAATACCAAAGAGCCTAACATGGTGGTTTGTGGAATGATTTCAACATGGCCTTTTTTTAATTTTTGATCAATATAAATAGCTGCTAATAAACCAGTAGCGGCACTTTCAACATAACCTTCTACGCCAGAAAGTTGTCCAGCCACATAAACATTTTCATCTTGCTTTAGTGTCAAGTTTTCGTTTAAACAAGCCGGGGCGCATAAATAGGTATTTCGATGCATCAATCCATAACGAACAAACGTAGCGTTCTCTAATCCTGGTATCATAGAAAACACTCTTTTTTGTTCCGCATAGGTTAAATTGGTTTGAAAACCAACAATGTTATATAAACTGGCGGAAACGTTATCTTGACGTAGTTGCACGACCGCATAAGGACGATCTTCTGGTGTTCTTCTTAACCCCATTGGTTTTAAAGGTCCATAACGAAGCGTCTTTTCTCCTCTTTTAGCAATGGCTTCAATGGGCATACAGGCTTCAAAATAATTCACGCGATCAAAGTCGTGAAGTGGAGCCAATTCCGCATGAACTAAAGCATCGTAAAAACGTTCATATTCTTCTTTGTTCATCGCACAATTAATATACGAATCATCCCCTTGTTCATAACGGGATTTATAATAAGCCTTGGTAAAGTCAATAGAATCTTTTTCAACAATCGGTGAACACGCGTCAAAAAAAGAAAGCGTTTCTGTACCGATTTTTTCTTGAAGAGCTTTCGTTAAGCTTGAAGAAGTTAAAGGTCCAGAAGCTAAAATTACGATTCCTTCTGGGATTTCTTTCACTTCTTCTTCAACAATTTGAATATTGGGATGCGATCGAATTTTCTCCGTAATGGTTGAAGCAAAAAGCGTACGATCAACGGATAAGGCTTGACCAGAAGGGACTTTAGCAGCTTCAGCCGCTTCCATCGTTAAAGAACCCATGTGACGCATTTCTTCTTTTAATAAGCCACAAGCATTTTCTAAGCGATTGGATTTTAAAGAATTGGAGCAAACAAGTTCTCCAAATAAAGAAGTATGATGAGCGGGTGTCATTTTTGTTGGGCGCATTTCATAAAGCACGACTTGATAGCCTTGATTCGCTAAATAATAAGCAGCTTCTGAACCCGCAAGTCCCGCGCCAATAATTTGTATTTTTTCCATGCTCATTCCTTCTTTCTTTTCTCAGTATAGCATAAAAAAACGGGGTTTACCCGTTTTCTTTTTCATCTTTTGGTTCGTATTTTTCAATATGCTTACAGCGTGGATAATTGGAGCATCCTAGGAAAGGACTTCTTCCTCTTACCCCTGGTTTTAAAATCAAATCTCCACCACAATCAGGGCATTTTTTAATAACGATTCTTTCTTTCGGTTCCGCCCCTTTAATGTAATGACAATGAGGATAATTGCTACAAGCTTCAAAAACCTCACCTTTTTTGTTTTTACGGTATACCATTTCATGTCCACATTTTGGACAAAGTTCGCCTGTTGGTTTCGGTGCTTCTTTTTTCTCCACGACTTTATATTTGCACTTTGGATAATTACTACAGGCAATAAAATCACCATAGGCGCCATGTTTTTTTACTAAAGCCGAGCCACATTCTGGGCAAGTACCATATGTTTCTTCAGGAATAGGAATGGTATAATCTCCATCCACTGCCGCTTCATAAATCGGCATAAATAAATCGTAGAAAGATTTTAATAGATGTAACCTGGTTTCTTTATGACGCATTACACTATCGAGATCTTCTTCCATTTCCGCGGTAAAGGTTGTATTGATTAAACGTAAGAAATACTTATCTAAGTAATCCGCCGTAATTTTACCTTCACGGGTTGGAATTAAATATCCAGATTCGCTTTCTACATATTTTCTCTTAAGAAGAATTTGAATCGTAGAAGCATAAGTAGAAGGTCTACCAATACCTAATTCTTCCATGAGTTTAACAACTTTTGCTTCCGAATAATGCGCTGGCGCTTTGGTAAAATGTTGTTCTTTGGTCATTTCTTTTACGTCGTAAGTTGCGCCTTCTTCCACTTTAGGAAGGGTATTTGTTTTTTCTTCATCTTCGGCACTTCGATAGATTTTTTCATAACCATCGAAGACTAAGGTTTCGCCTTCCGCTTTAAAAACGTAATTCTTTACGTTCATTAAAATGGTGGTGACTTCGTATTCACTCGCTTTCATTAAAGAAGCAAGGGTACGATAATAAATCATTTTATATAATTGATATTCATCACGAGATAAATATTCTTTCATCATTTCTGGTGTGCGCTTTAAAGAAGTTGGACGAATAGCTTCGTGAGCATCTTGTACTTGTCCTTTTTGTTTAGCAATATGAACTTTTCCTAAATAGGCTTCGCCATAATTTTCAAGAATATATTTCTCTGCTGATTCCACGAATTGTAAAGAAAGACGAGCGGAATCCGTTCTCATATAAGTAATTAAACCGGTAATTTCATCGCCAATGGTTTTACCTTCATAAAGCTTTTGGGCGATGGAGGCGGTCTTCTTCGTTGAGAATTTATAACGATTGAAAGCTTCTTGTTGTAAAGTGGAAGTAATAAAAGGAGCCTTGGGTTCTTTTTTCTTAGTCTTTTTAATCACACTATCCACTTTAAAAGCACTCGGTAATTCATCTAAAATGCTTTGTGCTTCTTGTTCATTATGAATTTGTGGTTGCTTTCCATCGATTTTATCTAGTTTAATAGGAAGCTCTTTTTTCATTACGGATAAAGCACCTTGAATGGTCCAATATTCTTCAGGAACAAAGGCTTCAATTTCTTTTTCGTGATCCACGATTAATTTTAAAGCAGCGGATTGAACACGGCCCGCTGATTCCATTTTAATCTTTTTCTTTAAAAGGCCCGTTAATTTAAAGCCCATGATACGATCAAGAATTCTACGACATTCTTGCGATTCCACTAAATCCATATTAATGGTTCGAGGATGTTCAATCGCATTTTGAATGGCTGGACGAGTAATTTCATGAAATTCTAGTCTTTTGGTTTGGTCGACAGGTAAATGTAAAACTTCGGCTAAATGCCAGGCAATCGCTTCCCCTTCACGGTCAGGGTCGGTAGCGAGTAAAACTTCTGAAGCTTTTTGCGCTTCTTTTTCTAATGAGGTAATAATTTTTGCTTTGGTTTTATCTTCAATGTAATGAGGGGCAAAATCGTGTTCGATATCAACACCTAACCCTCCTTTACCGGTAGTGGCTAAATCGCGGATATGTCCATACGACGCCATAACCTTATAATCATTACCTAAATACTTTCCAATGGTTTTACATTTGGCTGGTGACTCAACTATGACTAGCTTCATAGAATCACTCCTTTCAGCATTTCATTATTATGCGTTCAATTTCTAATGTCAATAACGCTTTTTTATTCCTTATATATTTATTTAAATAAATTAAATAAAAATTTTTTACTCCAATTTGAATTCTTCTAATATGTCTTGACCTTTCTCTATTAAAATGGCGCCTTCACGAATTAAACGATTGGTATAATGATGTTCATTAAAAATGGAATGCGGGATACATAGGATGTCTTTTCCAAATTCTAATGCCGCTTGAATGGTATACGCTGTCCCTGATTTTTCTGAAGCTTCTACTACTAAAGTCGCTTTGGATAAAGCGGCAATTAAACGATTACGCGTGGGAAAATGATATTGATTCGGCGCGGTGTCTAAAGGATATTCACTGATTAACAATCCGTTTTCCTTTATATAATCATAGATTTTTTGATTTTCTTTCGGATAACATAGGTCAATTCCACTTCCTAAGATAGCAATCGTTGGCGCTTTAGTTTCTATAGCTGTAAGATGCGCAGTTGCATCAATTCCTTTGGCTAATCCAGAAACGATAACGAGTTGCGCTTGTAACTCTTGAATTACTTTCTTCACCGACTTTTTCCCATATTCCGTACATTTTCTTGATCCTACCACCGCAAGACGAGGTAAACGAAGTAAATCATAATTTCCATAATAAAATAATATAAATGGCGGTTTATAAATCTTCTTTAAGTCTTCTGGGTAATCATCATCAATAATCGTTACATAATTAGCGTGATTAACTGAAATTACTCTTTGTAGTTCTTCTTCATCAATATATTCTTTCTTTTCTAACGCTTTTAAAATGCTTTCCCATTCTCCATGATGCTTTATCGCTAAATAAAGTAAAACTTCTCTTCCTCTTCCTTTTCCTGTACTCATATTTTTTCTCCTTTTCTTTTTTAATACGAAGAAAAGAAAAAAATCCCTAATCAAATAGGGATAATTGTTCGTTCATCGCTTTTTGTACAGGTCCATAAGTATAACGATGTATACCGGGAATCGGTCCATATTTATCTAAAGCAAGAAGATGCTCTTTGGTACCATAACCTTTATGGTGCTTAAAGCCATACTGCGGATATAGTTCATCTAAGGATTCCATCATTTCGTCTCTTGTTACTTTCGCAATGATAGAGGCTGCGGCAATACATTGCGCTTTCGCATCACCTTTAATAATGTCGATAACCGGAACATCATAGCCAAATAAAGGCATTGCATCCGTCAAGACCAAATCAAATTGATGGGCCATATTTTCAATGGCCATATTCATCGCCAGGCGACTAGCTTGATAAATATTAATTTCATCAATCTTTTCCGCGCTTACGATGCCAATTCCAAAGGCAATCGCGTGATTTTCAATTTCATCTAATAACGCTCTTCTTTTTTTATCGGTTAATTTTTTTGAATCATTAATATCTTCATTATGATAATCACTAGGAAGAATACAGGCAGCTGCAACCACTGGACCCGCTAAAGGGCCACGACCTGCTTCATCACAGCCAACAATGAGGTGATAGCCTTGTTCAAAAAATTCTTTTTCGTACGTTAACATGCACTTTCCCTCTTTTCAATGGTGATTCTACCTAAAGTACCATCTTTAAATTCTTTTAAAAGTAAACGTTCGGCTTTTTCTACATCCGGTTCACCTTTCGTTAATAAGCCTCTTTTCTTAGCGACTTGAAGCCAAATTTCTTCTAAAGGCATATCTTTTATTTTCTCTATTTGAAAGCGACTTTCTAACTTTTCACTATGATATTCTTTTAAAAAAGAAAGCAGTTCTGTGGCGATTACAGTTAAAGGTAAGATATCTTCTTTAATGGATCCTAGCCATGCTAAATGCATGCTATAAGTAGCGTCTTCATATTGCATAGGAAGAATTCCTGGTGTGTCTAATAATTCAAAAAGTTGATCTACTTTAATCCATTGTTGCGCTCTAGTATGCCCCGGTGTATTTTGTACACTAGCGGCATTTCTACGGCTTAACCGATTGATTAATGTCGATTTTCCGACATTTGGAATACCAATAATCATCGTTTTTAAAGGTTGCGGTTTTAATCCTCTTCTTTTATCTCTTTCCCACTTATCTTTACCTAAAGATTGAATGGCTTTTTTTAATTCAGCATCCGATTTTGGATAAGTTAAATCTAGCGGAAGTGCAATAATTCCTTCATTTTTAAAATATTCAACCCAACGTTTGGTTTCTTCTTCATCCGCTAAATCTTTTTTAGCTAAAACGACTAAACGCTTTTTTTGTGGCGCTAAATCTTTTAAATAAGGATTGCGGCTTGATATAGGTGCACGAGCGTCCACAATTTCAATAATAACATCCATGATTTTTAAGCGCTCTTCAATTTCTTTTAACGCCTTTTTCATATGGCCTGGAAACCAATGAATACTCTTTTGTTGCATCTATCTCGCCTCCTTTTTTAAAAATATTGTTTTTTAATTTTTTTCTTTTTTACACATACTCTTTCGCCACTAGATTGGCCAATCTCTTCACAAACGGTATCGACATACCATAACACACCATCAATTTCTTCATAAGGTACTAAACCTAATCCGTGTTCAGAGTCTAATGATTTACCCGGATTTCGATTATCACCTAAAACATAATAATAGCCTTTAGGTATGGTTAATTCTTTTCCACAAGCCATGTTATAGGATCCAACGCAAGTTGTTCTTTTCGTTTGTTCCCATTCCATTTGAGCATCATCGGTTGGAATAAAATTTTGTAATACGATTTTTCCATTAATGGTTATTTCGCCGGTTATATTATCAACTGAGACTGTTTCTCCTGGTAAAGCAATAACGCGCTTAATCAAGCGTTCTCCTCTAGCCTTACTATCAAAAATGATGATATCAAACCGTTTGAGATGTTTTTTTCGATAGGTTGTTCTTATCGTTTTTCCTTCTGATAAATCACCTAATGTAGGTGACATTGAAGTTCCATCAATAATGACTCCACCAGTTAAAAATCGAAACAAGCAAAAACTAATACTAAAAATAACGACAAGGGCCGTAAAAATATTGAGAATGACTTGTTTTTTCGGTTTCATACGGATTTCACCTGCTTCTTATTCTATATTTTACCACAAAAATGCAGTTATCAAAACTGAAAAAAAGGCCCTTATGAAAAAGGGCCCAATGAGCATTAAAGAATTTCCTTAATACGAGCAGATTTACCAGATAATTTTCTTAAGTAGTAAATCTTATGACGACGTACTTTACCACGTTTTAAGACTTCAATGGAGCTAATAGATGGAGAATGAAGTGGGAATGTTCTTTCTACACCAACGCCATTGGAAACTTTACGTACAATGAAAGTTTCGGAGACACCACTACCACGGCGAGCTAAGCAAACGCCTTGGAAAGCTTGGACACGTTGTTTATTGTTTTCAATAATACGAACGTTAACACGAATGGTATCACCAGAACCAAATTCTGGAATGTCTTTTTTTAATTGAGAAGCGGTAATTTCTTTTACTAAATTGTTGTTCATCGTTAAGTTCTCCTTCCCGTTTTCTAACGCGATATAATCCTATCAAAATCGACTATAAAAATCAACATTTTTTTAAAATTTTGTAAAAAAATTAATTTTGACCCGTCAAAATGAAGAAAAACGAGTTATAGCTTTTCTAGTTTTTCAGTTTCATAGTCTACTACTATGAATGTTCCATCATTAATCTTAGATAATCTATTTTTTATTTTTCGAATTAGTTCTAACATTTTATCTTTAGTTTTTTTCTCTAGTTCTTCATTAAACCAACAATTTTGATTATGAGAATCAAATTCATAATATGAATCAAATAATTTTCTAGTTTCTTCATTTAGTTTTATCAATTCCAAATCTTTATCAATTAAATCGTAATTAGTTGAAATCCCTTCTTCGTCACACACCCACAATATCCCATGAATGAATTCATTCATTAATTTAATTATATACATTTCATTTTTCTCCTTTTTCATAGTGCCTATGATTAAATAGTGTTTTTCATAATTATAGATTCTTTTAAGTTTCATGCTGCTTTTCATATGTCTAAGAGTGGCAGTATTTAATGTTTTTTCTTCTTTTCATAAGAAGAAATGTTTACACTTTTTTCTTAATGAAAGAATATCATACTTTAGTAAAACATCCCAATTAACTAACATAATAAATCACATAAAAACTCCTCCACCATTTGATGAAGGAGTTAGAAAGTTCATTTTTTATAATAATGGCAGTATCGCCGATAGTGCAAACGATAAAATGAAGAATAAAGTAATGATATAAATAGGTAAACATACTTCTTTTCTTCTTTTAGAAAATAACATCATGACGACATAAGCAATTAAGCCAATACCGATGCCTGAGGCAATCGAATAAGTTAAAAGTGAGAATATCACCATGATAAAGCCGGTAAAGGCCACTACTCGATCACTAAAGTTAATATCTTTAAAATTACCTACGAAAATCATTGCGCCCACGCACACTAACGCAGGAGCGGTTACAGAACCTGCTGTAAAGATAGAAAATACTGGATAAATAAATCCGGACAATAAGAACATTAAGCCAGCCACAACCGCTGCTAAACCGGTTTTAGCCCCCATCTCTACACCAATATTACTTTCAGCAAAAGAAGTAACGGTAGAAGTTCCTAATGGTCCACATACGGCCGCGCCAACAGCGTCCGCTAACACGGCTTTTTGGTAATTTTCCATTTTTCCTTCTTCGTTAATAATTCCGGTATTTCTTCCTACCGCTAACAAGGTTGCTGTAGTGTCAAACAAGTTAACAAACATTAATGAGAAAATAGCAACATAAGAAGTTGGATTAGAGAACACTTTTACGATATCGCTTTGGAAATCTTTTCCCGAATAATTAGAATCTAATAAACCAAAGAATAAAACGTCTTTTACTCCACTCATGCCCCATTTAGCGCTATCATCAAACCAAGGAGCAATTGGCAATTTAACAGGAAGATCCTTTAAAGCATTACTCTTATACGCCCACCAACTATCCAATCCTGTTGATGTTGTTACAAGTTCCAAACTTCCAGTTTTAATCATAATAGAAGAAACAATAACGCCTGTAACAGCGGCAAATAAAATACAAAGTGGGATAGCTAAAGTTGATAAAATTTTATTTTTGGAGAACATCATACCAAAACATAAAACAATACTTACAATAGCGATTAAAGTAGATGGATTTAATAAACTACCTAAGGTAACAAGCGTTCCACCATCTTGAACGATAATACCTGAATTTTTAAGACCTACAAAGCAAATAAATGCACCTAAGGCACTTGAAATGATTAATTGTAAATCTTTAGGAATGGATTCAATAATAATTTTACGAATTGGCGTTAATGAGAAAACAAAGAATAATAAGCCAGAAATCGTAAGTAGAATCATACATTGATGCCAATTAAAACCAGCATTAATCGAAATCGTATAGGCTAAATAAGCATTCAGTCCCATACCTGCGCTTAATACAACTGGATAGTTGGCTACAAAGCCCATAATAAATGTGACTAAGGCACCGACTAAAGCGGTCATTGCAAAGACACCCATTGTGTTCATTCCCATTGCGCTTAAAATGGAAGCATTGACGGGTAAAATGTAGCACATGGCAATAAAAGTAATTAAACCACCAATGACTTCATTTTTAATCGATGATCCTTTTTCCGACACATGGAAAAGCTTTTCTAAAATTTTTTTCATTCTTTTTTTATATAGTCCTCCGCTCTAAAAATGAGACATTTAGACTATATGTTCCTTTCTTTGAGAATATATTTTACATTTCTTTTTTTGATTCTCAAGCAAAGAAAAGAAACGCTATTTCAATTTCAAATAGAATAAATTCTCCAGAAATTTACATAGAAAGAGTGGAGACTTCTTTTTCTCCACTCCAATTAACTTAATTATAAATAATTGAAAGATGCTTTGCAAGTTTCCGCACCACCAACGCACATATTCTTTTTATGAATAGCGTTACGTTTTATCATTTTCAACTTCAAAAAAAATTCATAAGGAAACTAATTTTCTTTATTCTTAATTTTCCTTATCTAATTTCATTGTTAGTTTTTATCATTGCTATCTATTAAACAAAAAGTAACGTCGTTTTTATTCGCTTTGCCTTCAATAATAATTAAATAAATTTTTCCTGTCTTTAAATTTCCAGTATAAAGCTTATCTTCTTCATCATACACCAAGAGAGTAAAATCATCAGCACTTGCACCCACAACGTGCGTTTTCCACTCTTTTTCTAAGTTACTAGAGTCATAAGGTGCAACTCTTAAAAAATTCTTATGATTTGCTTTTAAATTCGTTTTAAAATAATATCTTCCTTTTGATTCATCAAAATTAAACATCTCATATTGATCAAAAGTACAAACATTACAAATCCCCATTTTGTCATAGTTTTCATCATGTTCGTGATGCTCAAGCGCAGTAATTGTACCATAAGCAACTTTTCTACCGCCTTCAACGGCGCCTATTTCCATACCCTTATCTAAAATAAATTGGGTTTTAAGAATAATCGTAACTTCATGTGTTTCTCCTGCCTTAAAGCATTCTAAATCGCTAGGCAAAAGAATCGATCCGTAAACATCTGCCGTATAATAAGTAGTGCCAAGAATAACATTAGGATACAATTTAATAATCAAGTGATATTTGGTAAAGAAGGGCGTGTTTCTTCCACCTTCGTCCTTAGTTAAGGTAGTTAAATTTACTTTCAATTGGTTATAATATTGTTTCGTTGAAGGTGTAAAGAGTGAATAGCCTTTTTGAATTTGTTTTCCATCCACACCTTCAATAGATAATTCAACTTCTTCTCCTTTTGATGCATTTTCATACGCTTTATTATTTTTTTCAATCCCAGTAATAGTTACATTTTTATCTAAGTTTGAAAGCGTTAAAATATCGCCTGTTTTCACAGAGCCACTATAGATGGTGCCTGAAACAACTGTTTTTCCGCCAGTGGTTGAAAGTACATCACTAATTGGCATAAAGAAAGATTTGTCTTCCGTTGGCGCTACTGTCGTTTGCGTTCCTGTTGTTGAAGTAACTATTGTTGGTTCAGTTGTTGATTGTGTTGGATTACCACTTGTTGGTTTTTTATTTCCACAGGCGGTTGCTGTTGAAAGTAAGGAAACCAATAATAAAGAAGCGGTTAAAATAGTTTTTATTGTTTTTTTCATTGCTTTTCTCCTTGCACGATATGTAATTTAGAAATATGTTTATTAAAATCAATATTTTATACTCATATCAATGAACCCGATTAGGTTCAAAAATTTTTGATTTAGAAGTCCTATAGCATATAATCTAAATGAAAAGATTATATTATAATTATGTACTTTAACAAGTTGCATACAACGAATTAAGTCCGCTGTTTCTCCTTATCTCTATTCTAGGGATGTATTCTTTTACCCGCGAGACTTAGTTTACTTTCTGAGCCAGGACTCCTATATCTTCTTATTCAGAAAGTAGGCGTTGTTCATGTTTGATTATCATCAAACTTTGTTCGTCGGTATCGACGTCAGTAAAGATTCTAATCAAGTCTGTTTAATCAACTTTGAAAGAAAAAAATTACTGAATAAGTCCTTCAAAAACAATTTAGAAGGCGCTACTGAGATGAAAACAACGATCATCTCTTATTTATTTAAACACGATTTTGCTTTATCAATTCGCTTTTTAATATCAAAAATAGAAGACCCTTACTAATTCTCATTAGCTTGGGTCTACGAATCATCAATTTCTTATTGTTTATTTATTGTGCAATTTGTATACGAACAATTATTAAATGTTCCTTCACCAGTCCCTTTGATTTCAGAAGCATCGCTACCAAGTGAAGCAGTAATTGTCGCATTCGTTAGCGTGCAGCCTTCAACAGTGACGTTAGTTTTAAGTAACCCCACAATTCCTCCAACATTGTTTTCAGCTGTAACATTAATATTCGATATACAATTCTTTATATACACTATAGATGTTGTTTCATTTTCTCCAGTATGACCAATCATACCTCCAACATATTGTGTTCCTTTTACATAACTTTCTTCTTCTACAGCAATGATACAATTCTTTAAAATATCGGTGGAAGTAACATTATAGTTATTTAATACATAATTAGTCGCTTCAATTTTGCCAGCAAAAGCACCAACATTATTCTTTCCATTCACCATGACTTTTCCTTTTAAAGTCACATTTTCTAATACACATCCTCCAATTAAATCATAGGAATTACGTTTTCCTTTGAGGCTATAATTTCCGCCACCAAAGACTACACCAACATTATCATTTCCTGAAACAAAAGCGTTTTCGATAGTTAAGTTTTCCACTTTCATAAATTTATATAGTTGTTGACGGTTATAAGTTGTCATTTTTCCACCTGTAGCAAAAAGACCTTTACCATATTCACCAGATGTATCAATGTCATCCGTTGCATTCATTAGCAAATTAGAAATCGTATGTCCATTACCATTAAAGGTACCAACAAAGCCATAAATTGGAGTAAACGGTTCATTTTTTAAATCAACATCACATTCTAATTTAACATTACTTAAATATAAACCTTCTCCACTATTTACATAATCACGGAAATATTGAAGACCAATTTCTTCATCAATTATGCCACTGTCGCTTGTATAATAGAATCCCTCTCCAAAACGGGAAAGATATATATTGGATTGTGTAAAACTTCCGATATAGTTATTTGTTTGGTTCTCGCAAGTTATGGCATAAACCCATGCACCTTTTGATTCATCATATTTCATGAAATCATAAAGGGAACCTTTAATGGTCGCCGTATTCCCTTTTTCTTGATAACCTAGAATAGAAGCACATCCCCCACTAGAAGTAGAAGTTATTTCTACTATGGATGTATTATCGAAATCTCCTGCGATTTCTCTAATTTCCAATTCATCACCATCATAATATCCACAAACACCACCAGCATAAGTAGATGGCGTAACATGAATGTCACTTACAAATGTGCTGTCAATTGTCGTCGTACCTGTCGCTTTTCCAACAATACCACCACCATATTCCACATTACGAATAGTAACATTCTCAAGACGAATGTTTTCGCTCTTAACCGAAATATTCTCTCTCACATTGCCAAATAAAGCACCACCAGCACTTCCGCTTCCTGTACCTTCAAATGTAGCGTTGCGAATTGTTAAATTCTTTACATTGACAGAATTTGAAACATTTCCAAATAAGCCAACATATTGATCTGCCATCTTGAAGTTTGAAATTGAATAATTGTTTCCATCAAAAGTTCCAGCAAAATTATTTAAAGGAAGAATGGAAGCTCCTTCTAAGTCAACATTTCCGCCTAAATGAACAACTCTTCCAGCATACGTCTTTCCTTCATTCACATTTTTAACAAATGCATTAAAATCTTCTTTTGAACATATATACATTTCATTAGGTTCATTTACTGTATCTGCATTTCCTTGTACAGCCTCAACACGATAAACGATTTTACACGAAGTTCCCTCATATTGGTTACTATCCGCACTCTCAGCAAATTCTACACTAACTGGAAATGTTACCGCTGTTTTATTTGTGCCTTCGATTGGATTGAGTGTTTTCCATTCAGAATTAATTTTCCAAGTAAACTCTCCATCAACGCCTAAGAAAGTTTCTGTTCCTAACGTAATGGTTAATGCTGAAAATAAACCTGTATCATCTGCTTTGGTGACAACAGTACGATATTTTACAGGGACATCACTATTATTTTGAATATTGATGTTAAATTTTGCACCATCACCTGGCATAAAACGGGCTAAAGACAAGCTACCATCACTTAAAAGAGAAATCTCTCCTCCTAAAGTGTGATTATCGCCTAACTCATATCCTTGGTTTAATTGTTTTGTTTGAATACTCGTTTGATCAACAACAGCAGTCACATCAACTTTACCTGATTTTACGACAATATTCACTTCGTCTTCAGAAGTAAATAAAGCATAAGTTCCGCCAGCAATAAGACTTGCACTCAAGCAAATTCCTAATATTGCAGAAGCAATTACATTACTCTTTTTCATTGCTTTTCCCCCACTTTTATCTTGCACTTGTTGCTTGAACGGCTTCAACATATAAATCAATATTTGTTTTTAATCCTTTGGCTTCGTTATTATCGAAGTGAACGTCATTTAACCGATCATCAACAAATTCAATTTTCACTTTAAACACCGATTGAGCACTTTCATCGTCGTTCACTAAAACTTTGCCACTTGCAATTTCATAATTCTTATTTAGATCTGATAAAAATTCACTGGTTTCTGTTCCATTTTGATTTGTAATGGTAACTTTGATTTGTTCAGCAAGTTTCTTATCGGTGCCTTCGCCAAGTTTTAAATACACATTGTAATCAAATGCAACAGTCCCCCCATTATTAGCGATGCACATAGTGGCCGTATAACTAGAAGTTGGAACGATGAGTTCTTCATTATCCATTCCAAACACGTTTTCAGTTGTTCCTTTTGTAAAATCGACTGGTGCATCGGATGAACTTTGTACAGTTTTTTCTTTTACAATACCATCGTTCTTATCTAATCGATTTTGTACGAGTTCTTTTCTTACAAGTTTAATCTTTAAATCTCCTGCTTGTAAATGATTAGTTAATGTAACATCACTGCTCCAAAGAGCATAGGTTCCACCAGCTAATAAAGCGACGCTAAGCATGAGCATCATGCTCGCCGTCATTAATGTTTTTGTTTTTCTTTTTTCCATTTTAAAAATCCCCTTTCTTTTTATATAAATCATCCATTTGAAACAACAAACTATTTTGCTGCCATTGATGCTTTATCCTTTGTTAATTCATGTCGATGACTATTTCGACGAATTCTTGCTTTTTCTTTTTTATATGCTTTCTCTTCTTCAATTGCATCCACTGCAATTCGAATACTGTCCTTCACCGCAGAGAGCGATTCCCCATCTGTAACCTTTATCACTGCTGGTGCTTGTTTTACTACAACTTTGTTATCATTTACATAGTTCTTAAATTGAAGATTCGGTATCATTAGTTCACAAACAACGACGCCACGTCGTATCTTTAATCGCACCAAGCTTCTTTTACCAAGTCTAAAATCCTCATACTGTGCTTTTTTAAAGTGCTTAATGTTATTAATCATTCCAGCAAATTCAACGATTTCATCATAATATTCTTTGTATTTTGATGAAAGAGCATTATATTTTTCTAACAAGGTTTCATTTCCTGTAGTAAACTTAACATTCTCGTCATTTTGTTCGACAATCTCATTTTCCACATTCGCAACTGTCGACGCTTCTAGCGTTACTTGAGCATCTTCTTTCACTTCTTGCATTTTATGTTCATGCTTTTCTTCTATAATGTCACAACAGACAACTACTACACAAAAAAGACTAAACGCTAAGACTAATGCGACAAATATGATTAATAAAGTTTGCATTTGCGACTACCTCCTTTCTTAAATAATATTTTACCTCAAGGCACATGCTATTTTTTTTCTTCATCTTTGCTCAACGACGAGCCTTCTTGAGGAAGATCGGAAATAGGCGGTGCCGTAGATTTATTAGATTTTTGTTGAAGTTCATCAAGTTGACGCCTTAATTCTTTAATTTCATTAGCCTGGCTTTCCCAAGCAATGGCTTCTTTTTCTTTCTTTTCTTTATTTAATACGCCAATGATACGAATAATCTGAAAACCAATTAGAGTAAGACAAGGAATGATAATAATACAAATAATTCCTATAGGACTTCTTAATGCATAAACAATTGAACCAACGAATCGGCTTTGACCAGTTACTCTTCCAATAATATAATTAGGACTATTCTCATCGCTGGTATCAATAATTTGTTGCCCCACACCACTAGAATCTAATTTATTGTCTCCTTCTAACGTTATAATATAGCCCCCTTGATTTTTTTCTTCTATCTTTACAACGCGGTGAGTAATTGTAACTTGTTTTTGATAAACATATTTAAATGTTAGAACATCTCCAATTCGGAGTGTTTCTAGCCACTTTTGCTGTTTAGCCTCTTCTTTGGGCATAACTTCGATAAACACACAAGATTTTACAGGAATACTTTTGATTTTATATTCAGACACATCTGTCTGATCACATTTTTCCATGGAGCTTGATTGTACAAAACGAAGTTGATACCCAAATATTGTCGCGGCACCATCACTATCTTTTTTTGCCATTACACTTATTGAGAGAATAAAAATTGCGAAAATCAAAATTAAAAATACAATAATATTCCCCATAAAACTTAGCGCTTTTTTTATTGGTCTCTTTTTTTCATCTGATGGTAATACTTTGCTTTCCATATTGATTACCTCAATTCCATTGTTTTAGCCAATAAATCAACATAAAAATTTGCTTCAGCACCTTTTGCTTCATTTCCTACGCTTTCTGGCATTGTATACGTAATTATGATTTGATTTGTTCTCATTCCAAGATTTAATATCTTACTATTGTCGTCTAATAGTTCCTTTAAGGAGTTTTCGATTATGACTTGTTTTGTCTCAACTTTTACATTTATATAATTCTTTAATTGATTTTCATCATTATCGCTATCGCGAAAGCTTAGATAAACATTTAAATTCACAATATTTTTACCATTCAAATGAATCGTATAAGACGTGCTACTTCCCGGATAAATATTTGAAATTTTCGTAGACAAAGTTTGGGTGGTATTTTCCTTTAATGTTACGCTTACATTCCCAGGCAGTTTATTTTCTTTAGCAATATTAAAATAGACGCCAATTCCAATTAACGCTAATAAAATGCATATCATAGTTAAAACATATTTAATTTTCTTATATGCCCCCATATGCTCGTCTCCCCCTATCAAACATTTAAAAATGCTATTAAGCTAATGTCGTATTTCCCAAAAACTTTTGTAAATTTAGAAATTTTAATTTAAAAATATTGAAAATAGATTTATTCAATATTGAAAAATATCATACCCCCCCCCCGTACTTTTTTGTCAAGACTTTGTGCGAAGGTCATTTGCACTTGCAGTGCAATGATATTTGCAAATTGAACTGAACTGCTATATTCAACGTCTTATGCTATTTTTATTCGTAACAAACGTATAGCAAAGGCTTTGTAAAATAAAATTGCTATCAATTGCTATATTTTTCACATAGCCTCAACATACTACTCTTAGATATTCATTATTGTCAATATATAATTTACATTAAAAATAATGGGGGTTATATTAATTTTGGTTTGTCCTTGTCACTCCAATGTCGCAAAACATTTAGCACGATATTTTCTTTGTAAACATCATTTTTTTCATAGATAAATAGAAAAAGTAGAAAAGCATCAATCAGTACTTGGTTTTCCTACTTTTTTTTGCTTTTCAACTATGGAAGATGGAATGATACCATACTTTTTGCAACACCTCTTTTGAGGTTTGCTATGCTTTTAACTTTTTACGTTAATTCAATGGAAAATTATTTACTTTGTCCTTGATTTTCCTCATCTAATTTCATATATAAAAAACTATCTTTATTGTTAATTAGCCAGGCTGTTTTTCTTTAATAAAATGGCCCCCATGAAAAGTAATAAACTAAAGGTTGCAATTACAGCAGTAGAAGCCTTCTGGCATCCATTTTTCTTTGAAGGCTTGGAAGTTTCATATTCCTGAATTTCAAAAGGTGCTGTATAATAAACCAATTCCATCGATTCATCTTTAAAGGCTGCAATCACTGAATATTTGCCACGTTCCTTTTCTTGATAAGAGAAAATCTGTCCTTCAACTTCTATTGTTCCACCTACATAAGTTGTGGCCGTTAAAGTAACAGCCAAATCCTTAGTGAAATCTTGGCCTTTTTCTAATTTCATATCATTGCCTTTTATTTCAAAAATTCGGTTGGTAAAATAATCGGCAATATTGTTTGTAATACCAATAAGACCATTTTTGATACAGGTGTGCTTCATATTGTAAATATTATCAATCGTCCAATACCAACCAATATAACCTCTATCGCGTAAATATAATTCGTTAAATTCCTTAGAAAATGCATTAAGCGCCGAATCAATACCCGCATTCAATCTTCCCAATAAAGCAAGGTTTTTATCAAATGTTTTTTCACTTACATTTCCTAAGTAAGCTGTAGGAATCATTGGAAGATTATTTTTCACTCTTTCTAATGCTGTAGTAGAGAAAGAGATAATTACGATTTGATCATACAATTGATATTGATCGAGTTTTTCTTTTAGTAAAGTGGGAAAATTTTCCTTTTCTGTTTTTACTTCTAAAACAAGAATCGTTTGGGTATCTTTTAACGTTTGGAAAATATCATCAACATTAGGAATTTTTTCGTTTGGCTTATAAACATCTAATTCAAATTTTTCTAATTCTTCGGAGGTGTAATTCTCGAGAGAACCAGTGCCTGATGTAGTACGGTCAATCGTTCCATCATGCATAAAATAAATTTTATTATCTTTGGTAACATATGCATCTAATTCGACGTGAGTCGCACCAACTTCCATTGCTTTTTTTGTTCCACTTACAGAGTTTTCATGAGCTTGTTTAGGTAATCCACGATGACCGACATTAAAGAAAGGGCGGAAAGCCGTACCTTCTTCTAATTGCTCAAATAGTTCATATATGTGTTCATAGTCTTTTACAATTAATCCATATGTCCCTGTTTGTAAAGCCGAATAAATATCAAAATCTGTTTCTTTATCCAATCTTGTCCAAACCGTTTTAAAACGAGCATGAACATATGTGACGTTCTCTTTTGTAGCTAAAGAAGAAGGAAGTACAGCGACTTGTGCTAGATTTTCATTGGTAGGAGCAACAACCATTTCATATAAGTTTTTCTCTTCCGATAATTCACTATATTCAACAATACCACGAATTTTGGTATTAGTTTCTCTTATTGTTTTTACATAGGATGGTGTATTAGAAAGAACCGCCATATCTAGCATATCCAATTGTGTTTTTGAAAATTTCATAAAGGCGTTCATACTATTTTCATCTTGAATGGATAAAATTGGAATGATAAAAGGTGTTATCTCGTTATAAACATTGATAAAAGAGTCAATAACATTACCCTCTTTATCTATGATATTTGCATTTTCATCAAAATGTAAGATGACGTTAGAAGGCCGCGTATCCGTTGTTACCACTTTATCTAAATCATCTTTAGATTCAACGTCAACAATTAAGGTAGGCAAATTTCTTACTGCCGTCTCATATTCAAATGTCTCGATAAGTTCATTATCTGTAATAAGTCCTGTTTCATTTGCATTTTTGTTTTCAGCGTTAGCTTTAACGCTTTTTGAAGTTTGGAAAAAATTACAACTTGCAAACAAAAAAGCGCCTATCATCAATAAAGGTATTCTTTTCATTCATTATTCCCCTTTTCCTTTAAAGTGCTTATAAAATACTTTGCACAATTCAATTATCCATATCTTTTATTTGATATGTCAAGATAATGAATAACATTAAATTTATTGAAAAGCCAAAAAATAGTGGCGTACGTACTAAATACACCACTATCGATTTTAAAGTCAACTTTAATAGATTAAAAACTAATTTCTTATTTCAAATTATTTAGCAAAACTACTTTTCTTTAGTACGATAGCGCCTAAGAACACTAACAAACTAAAGGAAGCAATGACGGCCGTTGAAGCCTTTTGACAACCACTCTTTTTCGGCGGATTCACGATTTCTTCTTCGCCATCTTGAATCTCAAAAGGTGCGGTATAGTATGTAAGACTTGTTGAATAATCAGTGTAATAAGCAATAACAGAATACTTGCCTTTCTCAATTTCTTGATAGAAATAAATTTGTCCTACTACTTTTGTCTCTTCACCTTTATATGTTATAGCGGTTAAAGGAACAACCGTATCTTTAGAAAGGGTTTGTCCTTTTCCTAATTGCATATGATTTCCTTTTAAAGAATAAACTTTATCGCTAAAATAATCTGCGACATTATTGGTAATTCCAACAGCACCACTTTGTGGTCCCATATTTTCAATAGAAGAAACATTATCGTAAGTCCAGAACCAACCAATGAAACCTCTATCTCTTAAATAGAGTTCATTAAATCTCGTTGAAAAGGCACCCATAGAAGTATCTACGCCAGCATTCATTTGTCCTAATAAAGGTAAAGCTTTCGTAAAATTACTTTGGTTTACACTTCCTAAATATGCAGTTGGTACTTCAGGTAAAACATCTTTCATTTGTTCTAACATTGAGCTTGAGAAAGAGATCACCACGATTTGAGGATAGAAATTATATTCATCCAATTTTTCCTTTAATAAAGTAGTAAAATTTGCTTTGGTCGTTTTAATTTCTAAAACCAAAATAGTTGACGTTCCTTGTAATGTTTGAATAATCTCATCAATATTAGGAATTTTTTCATGTGGTTCAAATAAATCAAGTTCATATTTTTCTAATTCTTCGGATGTATAGTTTTCTAAAGCACCTTCACCATTAGACGTACGCATAATCGTGCCATCATGCATAAAATAAATTTTATTATCTTTAGTAACATAAGCATCTAATTCAACATGTGTTGCTCCTACTTCTGTTGCTTTTTTCGTACCACTTATAGAATTTTCATGTGTTTGCTTTGGAAGTCCTCTATGTGCCACATTAAATGATGGACGGAAAGAACTACCCTCTTTTATTTGCGTGTACATTTCATATACATGCTCATAATCTTTAACAATCAATCCATACGTTCCCGTTTGAATTGCTGAAAGAATATCTAAATCCGTTTCACCCGTTAATCGTGTCCAAACAGTTTTAAAACGAGCTTGAATGTAAGTGACATTTTCTTTTGTTGCTATAGAAGGAGAAAGCACCGCTACATTAGCAAAATGAGCGTTCGTAGGAGCGATAACCGAATGATACATATCTCCATCAGTGATATCGTTATATTCAATAATTCCACGTATTTTGTTATTTTCATCCTTAATCCCTTTTATATAGTCAGGTGTGTCGGACATAATTGATAAGTCAAGAATATCCATTTTATTTTTAAAGAAATCCACAAATGCAATATAACTGTCTTGATTTTCAATATAAACAATCGGCAAAATCTTTTTATTTAGTTGCGCATAAACATTAACGAAAGAATCAATAACATTTCCTTCTTTATCGGTAATATTTTGATCTTTATTCATGTGTAAAATTACATTCGATGGTCGAACTTCTGTACTCGTTACTTTGGTTAATTGTTCTTTTGATTCAATATCCACAATTACGGTAGGAAGATTATTCGCGACCGTTCCTTGATAATACGTTGAAGCTAAATTGTTATCGACCACTAATTCTTCGCTTGATGTTTCATCCGCCAAAGCTCTTTTTTCCATTTTAGGGGATTGAAATAAACATGCACCAATACATAAAAATAAGCTTAATGATAAAAGTTTTCTTCTTTTCATATTCATTCCCTTTCTTTAAGAAAAAATGGACTATGGAAGATGGATTCCATAGTCCATTATGTTTTCTTTAATTACATTTCAACAGCAGCGGCTAAAGCGATATTAGAAGGTTGTTCATAGTTTCTAAAGTCACTCCATTCAAAGCGGAAGACGAAGAGTAAACGATCTCCTTCTTGTAATTCGACGAAATCGCAACCAAAGTTTCCTCTTGTGCCTGCCGAAGACTTAATTAAATCAGTTTCACCAGTAGCAGCACGATAGACAGCATATTCTAAAACAGTATTGGCTCCAGCATCATCAACCCAACCTGCTAAATTAGATTTTTCAACGATCTTAGCGAAGATATGTTGTTTTGCTTCAATCGCGTACACAACACCATCATTATAGCCACTAATAGCTCTCCATCCTTGAACAGATGCTTTATGTTCACCTTCTGAGCCTAAAGTATAATCAGTAGAACCTTCAGCAGTAATATTTTTCATAGGTTCATAAGATTCATAAGTACCATGAGCAATCGTCATTTTAGCTAAATCATTTTCCACCCAACCAGTTGTAGATTCTAATTGTTTGGCAAATAAATCGGTTTTATAATCGACATCAGTAACAGTGTCACTTGGCTTATATTCTTTAGCACCTTTTTCTTTTACACCTGCAATTTCAATATAAGGAGGATATTGAACATTTCTATTTTCTGTATGAGAGAAGAGATATAAGAAGGATTCACCTTTTTGTAACTCAACATAATCGGTGCCTAAAGTTCCTGCTCCACCCATCCAATCATCATGTAATACATCTAAATCGCCTTTGGCTGAAAGTATAGCATAGCTTAAATGACCTTCTGGCCAACCATTTGTTTTTGTCGTATCATCGTCATTTTTTTGTTCGACCATACGTATAAAGCAATGATCTTTGGCTTCAAATTGATATCCGAATCCACCAGAAGCTCCATAATAGAATCTCCAACCTTCAGCAAAAGTATTGCTACCTTCAGCATTTTGTCCTTCTTCAATACCTAATTGATATGGGTTGTCATTGATTCTTGTAAATGCTTTACGATCATTCATCGTTCCATAGAAGAACGTTGCTTTACCATAAGAATTTTCTAAGGCAGCACTTTCTAGTTGTTGCGCAAAAACGCTATTGAAAGACACTTGAGTTGTCACTTTACTTGGTTCATATTCGACATCTGGTAATTTGTAGTCTTCATCATCTACATCACCAACTAAACGAATATCATCTAAATAAACGAAAGTTTTCTTATCAGAGTTTGCACCTAAATCTCTATCCCATGGGCAAACATAGAATGGGATTTCTCTTAAAGAAGCTTTTACTGGTGCTGCATCCGCTTTATCGTTTGTGTCACCAGACATTTCCATTTCTTGCATATTGACTAAGAAACGATACCATTTATTACCTGGAAGGGTGATTTTGCCTTGAAAATTTCTACCTACTTCATTACCTTTGGTATCAAAGACTTTCATCGAGTGATAAACGGCATTAAAGCACATTTCACCATTGATGTTATTCGTTTTTAAATCAAAATACATCCAGAAGGAGACATATTTATCGGTGGTATTATATAGATAAACATCTCCTAACATGGAGTAGTCATTAAACCATGTGGTAGCTTTATCATACATACCAAATTCATAAGAATGAGTTCCATTATAAGCAACATCCTCACTAATTTCACTCGCGTACCATTCATTGTTATAATAAGCACCATGTTCAAAATCCATTAATGTATAAACATAATAGGTTTCATCTCTCATGTTACCTGAACTATCGGTAGCGGTAACATTAATGCTATACGCACCTTTTTGATCAAAGGTAACTATGTCACCTTCTAAGTTTAATTCTTCGCCATTAAAAGCAACTTTAATCGTAGGTGTAATGGTTTCTCCACTGTTATCGGTAACGGTAATATCTTTTAAATCATAGGAAGTGCCAAGTTGCGTAATATTATGGAAATCCGTTGTGCTTGCACTTGCATCTTTTTTGGAGCGTAATTTAGAAGAAATTACTGGATCTCCAACGTCGATAACACGTACGGTATAGGTTTTTGATGCGGTTTGTCCATCATCTAATGTAGCGGTATAGGTGACTTTATAATCACCCATTTTTGCACATAAGAAGCGGTTATCCGTCACTTCCACATCTTGTCCATCTGGATCTTTAACGCTGATTGCACAGATATAGTATTTTCCATTACTATCTTTTGCGCTAACGGCTTTGACTTGATAATACTCTTGGACGTTTGCATTATCAATTTTGGATTCGTCTACATTAAATTCATCAATTGTTAAACTTACTGTAGATGTTGGTCGATTTGAACCACCACACGACGTGAGTGTTCCACCACCAACCATTAATAGAGCGAGACATAATACAAATAATTTTCTCTTTTTCATGATGAGTCCTTTCTTTTTTATAAAACCGCTTTCATTTTTTAAAAAAGCGGAAAAAACTATACTATAATACTAACTTTTTCATAATTTACATTGAATGGATATTTTTTAGTTTCAACTTGTTATTTTATCAGTTGTTATTCCTTATCTTTATCAAAGAATAGTTGATTATTTTCAAAAACAAAACCCATACAGAGGTAGCATGATTTCGTATAATCAAATTCTTCGATTTTTTCCCAATTTACGCCGCCCCAGCAATCACCTAAATAGTACAGAAATCCATTATGTTCAAAGATAAATGCAGGTTGACTATGGTAAGTATTGAAATTTCCAATGTTTTGGAGCTCACTCCAATTTCCTTCAATACTTTCCGCCGTTGCATACTGACATTGATTCGGTAACCATCCAGTACAATAAGAAGTTAACAAATAATAAATTCCATCCTTTTTCATTAACGCTGGTGCTTCTCGATATAAGCCAATAAATAACTTTTGTACTAGACAATCAATAGAAAGATAATCTGCACTTAATCGATAGATATGCAAGTCTTGATTATCATTACTTGCGGAAATAAAGTAAGCAGTACCATCTTCTTTTTGATATAAGGTGCAATCTCTTGACATATAATCTAATGGTCGGAAGGCTCCTCGATAGGTAAAGCCATGATCAGGATAATTGGAAGTTGCAATCGCCGCCATAGCGTCTAAATAGTCTTTTCCATTTTCAAAATGCATCCACATCACGAATTGCTTGGTTTCTTTATTATAAATAACCTTTGGTCTTTCTAAATTTACCTTTGTTCCGTCAGTGTTAATTAAGTTATGTTTGATTTTTCCTTTATTAAAAGGCACAACGGGCGTAAGTGTTGTAATAATTGCACCTAGGTCTTCCCAATCTTTTAAATCTTTTGAGCGATAACAATGAACGTAGTAATTTTCGTTTCGATCTTCCCCATACCAATAATACATCCCTTCATGATAAAGAAGATGTCCGCCATGCGCTTCCACACGCTTTCCATTTTGATCTACAAAAGAAATTACTTCATTATTCTTCATAAGTCACCTCAAAAAGACGTGCAGAACCCTCTTTTTCTGGATAGAAAATCAATTCATTTTCCTTTACTTCATATTTGGTTAATAAATCTAAAGGATAGGCAAGTCGAATTTCTTTTACTTTCTTTAAACGAAGACGGATTGGCTTTAATCCTTTCATGTTATAAACCCAAATATAAGCTTTATTTTGCTTTTTTAAACCAAAGGCTAAATGATTGTCCATATAAGAAGATAGTCCTAATGGGAAAATAGGGACGCCTTGATTACGAATTTCATCTAATTGATGATAGAAAGCAAGGCAGTTTTTGATTCTTTTTTGTTTTTCTTCACTCAATAAATAGAGTTTGCTTGCTAAATGCACTCTTCCTATCATAGCGTTTAATAAATTCATATTTACCGCTTCATCATCAATTTGTTCATCCGCTAACGACTCTACTTTGGGATAACACCAAATTCCTGCTTGTTCAGGTAAAATAGCTGTTAATAAATTAGCGATAATATAAGGATAAATGCGGTAATCGGTTTGATCGGAAGTAGAAGCTAAATTGACATTGCTTAATGTGAGATAGTCTAAACGATTACCTCCTGAAGCACAACTTTCAATGAGTAAATCTGGATGTTTTTTTCCAACTTCATTAATGAGCTCATAATAGGCGCGGTTATGTTCTAAAAGAGCTTCACCATAACCATCTTCTGCATCTAAACCAACACCAGGTTCAATATTATAATCGAGTTTAATATAACCGATTCCATATCTTTCTACCAATTCATCAATTTTTTTAAGAATTCCTTGTTGCACTTTAGGATTTCTAAAGTCGAGTTGATAGCGATTGGAAACAACTAAACGCTTTCCATTTCGATGGAAATAGCAATCTTCGTCCCAAATGGAAGAAGCATCGCCTAAAGCGCCTACCACTTCTGGTTCCATCCATAAGCCTGGTTTTAATCCTAAAGAGCGAATGTAGTCTAATGTATTATTTAATCCTTCCGGATATTTTTTCTTACTTTCTTCCCAGCGTCCGACATGGTAAAAAGGATTAATCTCTTCATCATGCCATCCGCAATCAATGACGAAATAATCTGCGCCCATTCTTTTCGCAATTGGCGCTAAAGCATAAGCGGTTTCTTTAGAAGGACAATTCCATGACGCAAACATATATTCATTAAAGATAATAGGGCTTTCTTTCGCGTCATTTAATCTTTGAGCAATCTTTCTACGATAAAGGGTCATGTTTTGGAAACATTCTTCTTCCTCTTTACCTGAAGTTAAAGCAATTTTTACGGATACAAATTCTTCCTTTGGCTTTAAAGTCTTTTGCCAACCGTTTTCTTCTAAAGTCGGTCCCGAAAGATTTAAAGTGACATTGCCGTTTAAATCTCCGAGTTCATAACTCCAACTACCATTTGCTTCAATTTGCCATAAGAAACTCTTTTTGATTTTTTTATCTTTTAATAAGCCCATCGGCAAATAATTCTTAGAAGACCATGCGCCTGTATTACTTACACAATATTTTTTAAAGTTTTTTAATTCATTGCAAGAAACAATTCCGATATCTAAAAGTCGATAAGCTTTCCATTGACATTCTAAATACCAAGAGTTATGGGGAACGAATAATTCTGCTGTATCATAATGGTAATAGCCAATCATGTCTTTTTTCGCAAAGCTACTTACATATTCTAAAGTAATGGGACTTGAAGCAATATTTTTCACTTTGACAAAAGAACGAATCGTATGCGCCTCTTGATAAAATTCATAATAAGAAACAACTTCAATCCATTGGTTCTTTTGATGAATTTTTAATATCTTTCCATATTCCGTTTTTTTGATGGAATGCGAAACGTAACTTAGCGTTTCACTTTCCGAAGTAAAAATATGGCGGTCTCCACAATGTTGGGTTGTTTTATTTCCGCTAATAGAAATTTCAACAGGATTTGAAAAATTTTCAATAAAATATTTTTGGTTAGGGGTTAATTCATATTTGGGTTCATCATATAAATGAATTTTATTTTGATCATCAATCACGAACCATAATTTTAATTTTTTATCGCCAAAAGTAAATGTTTTCATATTGCTTTCCTATTTTAATAAATTCATGG
The DNA here is from genome assembly GCA_002477825.1 of Caryophanales bacterium UBA7581. Classification (GTDB taxonomy): domain Bacteria; phylum Bacillota_I; class Bacilli_A; order RFN20; family CAG-826; genus CAG-826. Next base: position 41,181 of record DLKT01000014.1, read on the forward strand.
TGGTTTCTTTGGAGAAGTAATGAGCTAATTCATCTGCCCAATAGAAATAAATCTTTTCTCCTGCTTTTAAACGTTCTAGTTCTTCTTTTTTAATTTCAATGGTGGGAACAATGACGATAATATTTTTCATTTGCCCCGCGTTAATATGAAGGTGAATCATGCTACCCATTGATTCGGTAACCAATATTTCTCCTTCAAGTGCATCTTTTTTCGGTTTAAAGGATATTTTCATGTGTTCAGGACGAATACCTAAAACAAAATCACAATCCGTAATACTCTTTTCAATAAATTGGCTGACTAAATCATCGCTGATTGGAAGAGGAACGCCATTGATGATCACTTTTTTACGATTTAATGAGAGATGGGCATCAAGAAAGTTCATTTGAGGTGTCCCAATAAAGCCCGCTACAAAGAGGTTACTTGGTTGATAGAACACTTCATCTGGAGTTCCGATTTGTTGCACTAATCCATCTTTCATAATGACAATTCGATCACCTAACGTCATAGCTTCGGTTTGGTCATGGGTTACATAAATGAAAGTGGTGTTAATTCTTTTTCGTAATAAAATGAGTTCTGCCCGCATTTGGTTTCTTAATTTAGCGTCCAAGTTGCTTAATGGTTCATCCATCAAGAAGACTTTTGGATTTCTAACAATCGCACGACCAATGGCCACTCTTTGTCGTTGTCCGCCGGAAAGAGCTTTGGGTTTGCGAGAAAGATAATCTTCAATTTCTAGCATTCTTGCGGCCGCCATAACTTTTTCATGTATTTCATCTTTCTTTAATTTCCGATAAATAATTTTCTTCGTTTTTTGATGTGTCTTTTTATCTTCCACTTCAACTTCAAAAGGGAATTTTCTGAGTTTTAAAGAAAAAGCCATATTTTTATAAACAGTCATATGTGGATATAAAGCATAGTTTTGGAAAACCATAGCAATATCGCGATTTTTTGGCTCAACATAGTTCACCAAATTATCACCAATATAGATTTCTCCAGCCGTAATGGATTCAAGTCCTGCAATCATTCGAAGAGTGGTCGTTTTTCCACATCCGGAAGGGCCGACAAAGACAATAAATTCCTTATCTTCAATTTTTAAAGAAAAATCATTAACAGCAATGACATCTCCAAATATTTTATAAACATTTTTTAATTCGACTGTGGCCATTTCTTGTTACCTCCATTAATAACTATAATAAACGCGGTGTGTAACTTCTTTATTTTGAAGTTTAAACACGGGTTCAGTTAATTCTTTTCCATCATATAAACAGTGCATAACTCCTGTTTTTTCTATCGTAATTTCAAAAGTTTCTTTTTGCATTACTCTTTTAATTTTCACTTTTTTCCACGCTGATGGTAGACATGGTCTTAATATCAAAGCATCATACGATGCATCAATTCCTAATAACATTTCCGTAATATCTTTATATAACCAACCTGCCGTTCCCGTAATCCAAGATAAAGGAGCGTATCCTTTTAATGGCTCACATTCTGGACCAATAAACATATTGGATGTTGCATACGGTTCCATACCTGAATCTGGATTTTTAGGATTATCGTAGCGGATACTTAAAAGTGTTTCATAAGCTCGATCTGCTTCTTTTAGTTTTAAATCTGCAGCGATTTTAAAGGCAACTCCATGCAAATAACATGAGCCATTTTCATAAGTTCCAGGTTGGAAATAAGACGCTCTTCCGATATGGTCATCGCCTTTAGAATAAGAAGGATAAACTTGTACATATCCAAAAGGCGCTTTTAACTTTTGGTCAATCACTTTACATAGTTTTAATGCTTCTTCTTTTGAAACAATATCCGCTAAAATAGCCCAGGTTTGTGGATTTAAATAGATTTGGCCTTCTTTCGTTTCATAAGAACCAATCTTTTCACCCTCATCGTTATAACCATAAATAAAGTGATCTTTATTCCATCCATAAGTAAGGATGGTTTTTTTCATTTCTTCTGCTCTTTCTAAATAAGAAGAATAGTCAATAGAAAGATGATAATGATTAATAATTTCTTCTAAATCATGTACCGCTTTTATCGTAGCGATACTTAGCCAAACGCTTTCGCCTTTTCCTTTTCTTCCACAATTATTTAAAGAGTCATTCCAGTCTCCACCGCCCCAAAGGGTTAAATGATGTTCTCCTTTTTGATTGAGTAAGAAATCAAGACCTTTGAGCATATGTTCTAAAACCGTTTCTTCTTTCTCATCATCATAATAAGCGACTTTTTCTTCTAGAATCGTAGCGTCATTACTCTCTTTTAAATAAGAAAGAATGGTAGCAGGAATCCAACATGCCCCATCGCGATAAGGATAATCAAAAATAGGATCAAATTGACGAATGGTATTTCCATCTTTCTTTTGGTAGCGGAGAGTATGTAAAATTCTTTCTCTTGCTAATGATGAATCTAATGAAACAAATGCAGAAATATCTTGCATCACATCACGGAAACCTTTTCCATAAACTCTTCCCCAGGTTTTTCCTAAAGCAATTTGACGTTTTAACCAAGTATTCACTTGAATATTTAAAATAGGGTCTGGTGTTTCTACTTCGAATACTTTTTCCATTTGCTCAGCTTCTTTTTGATATAGCTTTAACTCTTTTTCAAAGTACTCTTTGGTCACTTGTTTTTCAATTTGAGCAAGTTCTGCATCAATATTTTGACTTACGCCAATACCTAAATGAATTTCTTTTATTTCTTTAGGTTTTAACGTAACTTTAAAATGCAAAGCCGCGACAAACTGATCTTCAAAGGTGGTTTCTTTAGAAGATAGTTGATCTTGTTCTAGTCCAATGGGATGATCATAATTTCGATAAAATCCTTTAAAGAATCTTCCACTTACATCAAAGGATTCAATAGGATAATCCGCTTTGTTATACACATAAACATATTGATCTTCAATTTCATAACCGACATGCGAGAAACGAAGCATATTGTTTTTCTTATCGAATTTTCCTGTATTATAAGCCGTATGCCAAGTGACATTGACGTGGGGCCTTAAAAGATGATAAACATCATAATTTTCTAAAGAATCATGTAAATTTTCTAACGTAATCTTTAATAGTTCTTGATAACCTTCATGGGGAACCATGATGGTATAAGTAACTTTTAAGCCTTGATAAATACTTTCAATTTTTTGATAGCCAATTCCCACATGGGAACAGAATAAATCAAAAGGTAAATCGTCATAATTACGATTGGGAGAATAATACATTTTTGTTTTGGCATTTTTTACATATACTAAATGCTCTTCAAAATCTAAAGGTTTAAACCCTGTTGGCATTTGCATTTGAGGCACACCAAAACCAAATTGATCATAATTTGCCACCACGTTTTGATTCCATAAATAATTTTTTAATGGTCGAACGGGGTGCATATTCGTAATGACATATTCCCTTTTTTCTTTATCAAAATATCCTGTTTCCATATTGAAATTCCTATAATGTTACTTTAATTTTTAGTGCTTTTCCATATACGCCTGTATCCGAAACGGGTACGATAACGTAATAATGATCACCACTCGTTGATGGTGAATAAGAGAATGTTGGTTCGGTTACTTGGCCTACCATTTTACGATAATCCATATCTTCATCCATGGCTAAATCAAAAATGTTGTAGTGCCAGACACTTCCCTTATTTTCTTTCCAGTTAATGGTTAATTTTTCTTTTTCATACGTCACTTTTGGATTATAGGGATTCGCTGGATAGCTTTCATCCACTAATTCATAAGTAGCGTTTAAGTCTCTTTTTTGCCATGCTTCAAAAGTTTGACCACGAGAAGGACGGTAAGGTTGAGCGCCTTCATCGATGTTGATATTCACCGCTTCGGTACTCTCTAATACTTTAAAAGTACTCGTATCGTAGCTATAGTATTTATTGCTATCAAACTTGTACCAAGGTAAAGAGGCATCAACATTTACAAATGTAGTGTCTGAAGGATCTTCACCTAAATAGACAAGGTGATTGTTATTAAATTCATTACCAGAAAAATCTTCATCACCATTCGAAGGTTTAACTAAGAATAAACTATTATTTTTCGCAGTATGACGAATTAAGTTGTCTTCAATTTTTAAATCTTTGACCGCATGCATACTTTCATCTACACAAGCATAACGAGAAGTAAAGTTAGTGATAGAAATTGCACCTGGGTGATTGGTTTCACCACGGCAATTTTCAATGCGGTTATTACGAATAAAGCTTTGTTGATTGGCCATCGTTCCTACGCCTGGTCCTTGGCAATCATGTAAGTAGTTATATTGCACATTAACATTAATGGTGTTCCAGTCAATATCAATACCCATTGCATCATAACCAGTTTTTTGATCAAAAACGTTATAGCACTCATTGAATAAAATATCACAATTCTTTGTGCCTAACGCCATGATTCCGCATTCACCTTCCATGACTTGGTTTTCTTCAAAAACACCCGTATCATGCACTAAATTACGGTTAATGGTAGAATCGGTACACGCTAAGATGTAGATACCAATACAACCAACGTTATAAACGACATTGTTATCAAAATAGAAGTTTTTATATAAATCCATTAAAGAGTTATTTTGGTTAATCTTTTCACTGGATAACCAACCACTAGCGACAATGCCGCTTCGTCCAAGATCATGAACGTTATTCATTTTTACATAAGCGTTGGTTAAAATACCACGAGGCGAAGATTCCGCTGTACTTTCTAAAGAACTGATGGTAATTCCCATCAAATTATCTTGAGTACTACTACCTTCTACTTCGTTATTAATGATATAAATATTACGATATTTCGTATCTCCTACATAAGAATAATAGAAGCGAATACCTGTTCTACAATCGTTAGGATTAGTGCCACGGTTTACGCCTTTTACTTTGACTTTTAAATCACGAACAACAACGTTACTTGCTTTTTCAATATTAATCGTGTGTCCGATTGTTGATTCAATAATTGGTCTTTCACCTTCCCCATAAGAGGCAAAAGTAATAGGATTATCATCTTCACCACTAATATTAGAGAATGTAAGATTTCCTTTAAAAGTTTCACCTTTATGGAATAAAACAGAATCGCCTGCTTTTAAAGTTAAAGCGTTCACTTCTTCTAAAGTTTTAAAAGGTGCTTCTAGAGTGCCATTTGAAACGCCTTGAAAGGAGGAGGATACATAGTAATTATCTCCAGTAGATAAAGGATAAAGCTTTTCTTCATTTTCTAAATTAGAAGTAAATGAGAAGGAATGCGTTTCCGCTATACCTTTAACGGATGAATAACCTTCATTTTTCATATTTGTTTCTGTAGCGCATCCACACATTGCTCCAATAAGAAGGGCTACACATGTCCATTTTTTTATTTTTTTCATTTGGTGTGACGCTCCTTTTATTTGTTAAAAATATTTTTAGCGGATTCATTCATTGCGGTAATATAAGAAGAACCTTGAGTATTATATTTTCTTACGAAATTGCTCCAAATTTGATTTCTCTTATCTGTTGTTGTGTTGCTAATAATATTTTTGAAATTGGTTTCAATTAAATCTTCTAATGCTGATACTGTCGTAGCGTAAGAAGTATCCACTGTACAATAATCTAATGGGTTGGTCACTAAATATTGGCTTTCCCAAGCATTTAATAATTGCATTTGTTCATCGCGGTGTTCCATTTGTTCTGGAATATTCGTTGACCAAGAAACCATACCTTTAATACGGTAAGCACCTGGTGCCACGGTTTCATCATAAAGGGTCTTTGGATAACCTGCTTTATCATTCCCTAATAAACTAACGATTTCTCCACTTGTACCATCAATACGATAATGAGTTCCTTCAATACCATAGTTTAATAATCTTTGGCCTTCCTCTGAAAGCATCCAATCCATAATGGAAAGAATTACTCTTTTCTTATTACGCGTTAAGTCATTGTTAATAGCACGGAAGCCATAGTTATTGGAATAACCGAACATGGTCTTTTGACCAAACGCATTTGTGACAACTGGCATAGCGCGTACGACATCTGATAAAGATGTTGTACTATCGGTATAACTCATCATTAAGTCTAAAATGCCTTTACCCATTGGGTAGGTCGCATTATAACACATCATACCTGCAACACCATTTACGAATTCGTTTTTCATAACGGATTGCGTGGTTGTCGTTGCGTAGTTTGAGTTGATATAACCATTATCAAACATTTTAGCAATGTAATCTAAAGCTGTTTTCATATTATCGGAAGTACAATCAGGTTCATAGGACTGAGTTGTTTCATTATAATGCCAACCATCCCAAATCACATTGAACATACTGAATAACGGATACCACCAATAAACACCGCCATCTTTTGTTAAAACGTAACCATAAGTATCGTTTTCACCATTGTTATCTGGATCACCTAAAGTATAACCTTCTACTAAATCATAGAAGTTTTCATAGTTGAAGGATGGATCTTCAGGATCCACTAAATCTCTTCCGCTTTTTGGTTTATATTTCTTCGCTACTAAATTCGTGTACCAGTCACGACGATAATATAAAGCATGTTCATTGATGCGGTTAGAATCCGTATTACTATTCATTACGATTGGATAAGAATAATAATCGCCACCTAAATACGCTTTCATTTCTGCTTCTGGGAATCTTTCAAAAGCAGCTTTTAAATTAGGATAATCATTTAAATATGGTGAATAATTAAATAAATACTTATCATCTAACCAAGTGGAATAAGAAGGTTCACTATGGTCATGGAAGAAAACGTCAGGAACATCACCGCCACCAATATATTGGTTTAAAACGTTTTCCCAAGAGGATGTTGAACCCGTTAAGTATTTAAAAGAAACATTAAACTTATTTTCAATGTAATCAATAATTAACTTGGTATCTTTGGTTTGCGATTGCAGACTATCTAAGTCAATACCAAAGAAAGAAATGATAAGTTTTCCGTCTTTATCATACTTATCAGGAATGACATCTTGTTGACCAGGGTCACGGTCATCATCACTCGTACCACCTGGTTGTTCCGTGCTTCCACAGCCTACGCAAGCACCTAAAATCATCAACGAACTTAGAACTCCTAAAATTGATTTTTTCATAAATTTATCTCCTTTCAATTTTTGAAAATTTAACCTTTAATTGAGCCAATCATAACACCTTTAGTAAAGTGTTTTTGTAAGAATGGATAGATAATAATAATTGGTAATGTTGATACCACAATTGCAGCATACTGTACGGATTCTCCAATGACTTCTACCATTCCACTACCAGGGTCAACGTTCGCCCCTGTTGATTTTTCAATAATGACCTGTAGCGTATATGCCATCGGTCTCTTTAATGGGTCTTGAATAAATAACATTGTCGTAAACCAGTTATTCCATACACCGACAGCAATAAATAAAGCTATCGTAGCAAGAATCGCTTTTGATAAAGGTAACACCACTTTGATAAAAGCGCCTAATTCACCCGTACCATCAATCTTCGCAGCTTCTAATAGTTCTTGTGGGAAGCTTTGGAAGAAGGACTTCATAATCAATACGTTATAAATAGAAATAAAAGAAGGAACAATTAAGACAAGGATATTATCTAAAAGTCCTAATTCACGAATCACTAAATAATAAGGAATCATACCACCGCCAAAATACATGGTGAAGATATAGAAGAAATGAAAGAATTTCTTTCCTGGTAACGTTTTTTTACTTAATGCATAAGCGGTAATTGTTGTGATAATTAATTGATAGATTGTATCAGTAACCGTTACAAACACTGAGTTTAAAAACGCTCTTCCGAAGTTATACGTCTTATCTTGGAAAATGGTTTTATATCCTTCAAACTGCCATGTTTTTGGCCACCAAAATGATTTAGAAGAAATAATTTCTTTGTCGGTCATAAAGGATTTAACTAAGATTTCCCAAAGCGGATAAATCATAGAGAATCCAATTAACACTAACAAAACCACATTGATAAAACGTAAGACTTTGGTCCCTGTTATCTTAAATTTCTTTTTTGGTTTCTGGGCTTCTAGTTTTTTTAATAATTCTTTATCCATAACTATTCCCCCCTCTTATTGATGAAACCAACAATTTGGTTAGCGAATAATAATAATGCAATATTAGCCACATTGGATAATAATCCTACTGCAGTACCTAAAGCATAGTTGCCATTACCGATACCATATCGATAAATGAAGGTGTCGAGAATATCAGCGACATCATAAACTTGCGTGTTATATAAGTTATATACTTGATCAAAGCCACCACCAATTAACCCGCCTACGCGTAAAATTAGCATAATTGAAATCGTGGGCATCAGTTGGGGTAAAGTAACATGGAAAAATTGTTGAATGGTATTGGCCCCATCAATTTCTGCTGCTTCATATAAATCAGCAGAAACACCAGATAGTGCCGCTAAATAGATAATTGCACCCCAGCCTACTTCTTTCCAAATATCACTAATAACTAGAAGCGTTAAAAACTGCTTTCCATCAGAAAATACATGCAGATTAAAGCCCAATGAGGTCAGTAAGCGATGTAAAGAACCCGTTCTTTCATTTAATAATGAGAAAATCAAACCTGAAACGACAACCCAAGAAATAAAGTGTGGCAAATAAACGACGGTTTGAATCGCATTTTTAAAGAATTTATTATGGATTGCATTAATCATCAACGCTAACAAAATAGAGGCTGGAAAACCAAAAATTAATTTGAGTAAATTTAACACAATCGTGTTTTTAAAAGCGGCCCAGAAACCCTCCATCGCAAAAAGTGTTTCAAAGTTTTGAAATCCTACCCATTTACTACCTAAAATACCTAAACGTGGTGAATATTTTTTAAACGCTAAAACAATTCCATACATCGGCTTATAAGCAAAAATAAGAAGCAAGATAAAAGAAGGAACAAGCATAATGTAAAACACACGATGCGCCCATATTTCTCTAAGTAAGTTTTTGAACTTTTCTTTACGAGTCATGGGGTGATATTGTTCCATGAGAGATTTGGCTTTTTTCTTTTTTTCTTTTAAGATTTTTCGTTGGTCTTTACGACTCAACTTTTTCTCTTCTATGACTGCTTCCATATATTCTCCTAGTTTGCTTCATTCTATATGCATATTGTAAAATGATAGGGCTATCATTTGAATGGAAAAAAGTTATGGATAAGTTGTATTTTTATTATGTTATTTTACGTGCATCTCCCGATATTTCGTGGGAGAATAGTCGGTGTACTTTTTAAACATTTTCGAAAAATGATAATAATCATCATAGCCGATTTGACTAGCGATTAAAGTTAAGGATAAGTCTGTATTTGCAATTAAGTTTTTAGCTCTTTTCATCTTTAAACTTATAAAATATTCAGCAAAAGAACAACCGCATACTTTTTTAAATAGTTGACTAAAATAGGAGGGATTATAGTTATATTTTTCCGCAAAATAAGAAAGCGTGAGCTTTTGATCAATATGATCCTCTAATTCTTGAATGACATCAGAAATAATCGCGCTTGTACCATCATTTTCTTCTTTTTCTTGGAAGTTCGATAAAATATCCTGCATCATATCTTCAAAAGAAGAATAATAATCAAGTACGGAGATATCTAATAGATTATCATCATAACCCACTACACCAAATTTCGTCATATTAAAAACAATGACGCGATAAATCTTTTGTAAATCATAGACTTTAATTTGATATTGTTCAATTAAAGAAGGTAGCGTTTGTAAAGCCGCTAAAAGCTCATACGCATTTTTGGTTTTATCGATTTCTTGTATCACTTGATTCACCGATTCATTTATCGAATAAACCGTACATTCTTCTTTTCCACTAATAAATTTTTGTTTAGCGGCAATACGCGCTAATCGTAGATGTAATGCGATTTTTCGATAATCGGTAAATTCTTCGCTTACCCCAATAGAACAATGGTTTTCAATCGCATATTGATTTAATTTTTCAAGATTAACTTCCGCGCATAAAAAGATTCTCATTTTTTCATCATCGTAAAGTGAAATGGAGTATTGACAAAGGCTCTGCATACATTTCTCATCCCATTTCTTTCCTTTAATGAAAACAACAATGCGTTCTTTTTCATGTTGAGGAAGCATCGGATTTTCTTTAAATAAATGCTCCAGAACCTCATCATTTTCTATAAAAGCGTGGTTCACTATCGAATCAAAAACTTTGGCATTGAACGTTTCTTTTTCATTTTCTTTAATTTCCGTTAATAAAGAAATTAAATCTTTGGTACGAATCGGCTTTTTTAAATATCGGATAGCGCCTAATCTTACCGCTTCTTGTGCATATTCAAAGGTGTCAAACGCACTTAAAAAACAAAATTTAATTTTCTTTTGTTTTCTTACATGTTCAAATAGAGTAAAACCATTCATTTTATCCATAGAAACATCACAAAAAACGAGATCTGGATGGTTTTCTAAAATCTCTTTTTCGGCTTTCACTGGATCTGTAGAACTACCAATCACATGAAATCCATAATCTTCCCATGCAATTAAATAGCGAAGCTCTTCAATAATTAAAGCTTCATCATCTACTAAATATACTTTAAACATTTGGTTTCACCCCCAAAGGTATTTGAATACGGACAATGACTGCATCTTGATTTCGACTTAAAAGCATTTCTAATCCTGCTCTTTTTTCATAAAGAATCTGTAAACGTTTTTGAATATTTTTTAAAGCCACACCATGGCCTTTTTTACGATTGACTTCGCATATAATATCACTTAAAATTTGTCGATTAATACGCACAATATCCTCTTCTTTTAGTTGCGTTTCGTTTTCATTCACCACGTCAATGATAGCCTGATTATCTTTTTGATAAACATGAATATGTATCATTCCTTTTTTATCCACAAAGCCATGCACAAAACAATTTTCAACGATCGGTTGAAGTAAAACTTTAGGTACAACTACTTGATTGAGCTCTTCATCTACTTCTAACGTATAACGAACTTCGGGATAGCGCACCATTTGAATATTTAAGAAACTCGTTACCGCATCTATTTCTTTTTCAATCGTAGAAGAAGTCTCTATGGTGAGTGAGTAACGCAAGAATTCACTAAGATTTTCGATACAATACTTAGCTTTTTCTAAATCTTTTAAATTCACTAATGAACGAATGGAGCTTAAAACATTAATTAAGAAATGTTTATTGATTTGGGAATATAAGCTATTTAATTCATAAGCCATATTATCTAATTGTAGTTGTAAACGACTATTCTTCTCAATGATGATTTGTTCATTTAATTTCGTAATACTCTCCACTAATTCGTTATAAGAAGAAATCACTCGGTCTACTTCTTTATCACCAATTAAGGCAATGGTAGATAAAGAATTTTGGTCTTTAATCATGGAGAAATTATCGAACAAATATTGAAGCGCCATGCGGTTCTTTTTTCGAATTCGATAAATAGAAATTCCAAAAAATGTGATAACTAAAATAATGACAAGTGTAATAATTAAATAAGTACGAATAAGCTCATTAAAAATCATATGAGAATCCATATAAACAGTTAGATTCCAATCTAAAAAATCTAAAGATATCGTTCTTTTGAGATAGCGTCGCCCATGATAGACACTAAAATCTTGATCCATATCCGAGGAATAAACCATGCCATTACTATCATTTACAATCGCGTGGAAATAAGAAATATTTTCAAAGTTATTTAAAATATTGATTACCATCGAACGATGAATATATAGGATACCTAGTCCTAATTTCGTATTAAAGTTATAGGATTGTACACTATTGATATTTCTAGCAAAAACAAAATAATCACTATCTTGTTGGTCTAAAAAATGCTGTGCTTTTAAGAAGATTAGTTTACCTCTTTGATATTCATTTCTTTTTGCCATTTCTAATATCTTTGGCATATTATAATTGAGAATCGAATAATCAACTCCATCATAAATGATATCAGAAGTGCTGTATTCTCCATTAATTAGAGGAATGAAACCCGCTCCTTTAAGTTCTGAACTATTGGAAGCCATTAGTAGATTCATCGTCTTTTCTATTTCTAAAGAAGCTTCTTGATCTTGAGAATGGGTGGCTGCATTTTGGAAATCTTCATTCATAAAATAAGTAGAAAATGAAAAATCCGTATCATCTAATTTGGTCTCTAATGAAGATGAAATACGAGCAGAAACACTATTAAACTGCTGATAAGCATATCTTTTTTGATTGGTATATGAAATGATAGAATAGGTTAAAATGATAGTCAAAAACATCATGGCAAGAAGTGCCATTTGTAAGATATCTCTTTTAAACCACCTATTCTTTTTCATTGTTAAATACCTCTATAATTTATTTAAAATCAAAGCAATAAAATTTTGATAAATTTCTTGATGTCCTTCTAAGGTTGGATGTACTAAATCAGCACATAAATACTTGCGACTTTTTAATAACGCATCCCCACGAATATAAAACACATTTTGTCGCTTTATTTTTTCTACTTCTTCTTTCACAATGCTTCGATAATTCTCAACTTTTTCTAGGCTAACAGCACTGCAACATTCATTAAAATAACTCATGATATCCGTAATAAAGAAAGTTTCTTTTTCATGAGTAGAAAGCGCAACATTTAAGAATTCATGTACTTTACTTTGAAACATTTTTTCATCCCATTCAGCAATCACATTAATGCCTAACTCAATCGTAGCAATATCAAAATCATGTGATTTAGCAATAAATTCCGCTACTTCTTTTTCTAATCGACAAGAACCGGGAAAACCAATGTTGATTAAATCGTACCCAATATGACTTGCAATCAAATAAGGATAAGAAAGATTTTGAAGGTAAGTTAAGGAAGAAGAAGTAATGCTAGATCCATAGGATAAATATCTTTTTTGAGGCATATCTTTTTCTTCAATCTGAAGAAATTCACCTTCAATATCGAATAGTTCAAAACTCGTATAATCAAACACCAACCGATATAAATGACTGGAGAAAGGCGATTTTCTTTCATGGTTTAGCCATTCCACTTGCGCATTAACTTCCTTAAAAGGATCGATTTCTATCATCGTTATTTTTTCATTTGAGATGGTGAAATACGATTGTTGCCATTCTGCTTGTACGACCCCACGATATAAATACGCTCGTGTCATTTGTGGATCTTTTGATTTTAAATAAAATTTTACTTTGCCTTTAGGAATAAAGCGAAACTCCACGCCAATTGCGGTTTGATTCATGAGTTTTCCTTGTTCAAGCATATTCTTTTCTACTTCATGAGGAAGTCTTAAAAGCGAATAGCCTCCATCTTCATTTTTTATTAACTCACGAACATTCCATAAAAGAACATTTTTAAAATACTGCATCATGGTAATAACTCCTTAATCGACTTGCATCGCTCTTGCCTTTTCGCTAAAAGAATCAACAGGGTTTGTTTTCTTTTCTTCAAAAGTAGTCACTGCTGTTCTTGCAATATAATCATGGAAAGACTGTCCTTTTTTGGTAGCGCATGAAATAACAAAAGAAATCAAAGGAATAAATCCATAAGTCATGATACCCAAAATCAGTTCAATAAATACGAAGAAAAAGAAACGCAAAAGAATTTGGATATGCGAAGGAACATAGTTTTCTTTTTTATAGTTATATATCTTTAAGCCCATCAACTTTTTACCAATGGTTGGTCCTTTAAAAATAAGAGGGAATAAAAGATAAATCACAGTTGCACATATCACCATTGAAAGCGTGATATATTGAACGATTAATCTTGATGCTGCACTAGCGGCATTTTGCCATTTTTCTGTTTTTTCTAAAATGTTAGAAATGGATGCATCCACAACATTCGATAACCAACTTTTCATTTCTTTAGAATCAATTTTTTCTTCTACTGGTAAATAGGTATTATTATCCGCTAAATAAAAGATACGATAATCTTCATCTTCTACTTCTGCTTGTGCTTTTTTGTATCCATTATAAACATCTACTTTTTCATAGCTTTCATAGAACGTTAATAATTTTGCGTCGATATCATAAAAACCATAACTTGAATTGCTCGTTATTTTTTGATAGTCACCATTTTCTTTATATTCATATAAACCCGATTCTACTAAAACAACTTTAAATTCATTATATTTTTCTTTATAGGTAGAAGAGCGATTCGCAATCGGTTGCACAACAAAAGCGTATAAACAAGAAGTTAAAACAATAAGAAGCATAAAATCAAGTAAAAAGGCCACAAAACGACGTAGGGTTTGTGGTTTTAAAAACGGTTCTTTTTCTTCCGCTTTAGTTTCTAAAACTTCTTTCGCTTCATCCATAGTTTTCACCTAATATACTATATAAATATAGTATCACTTACTTATATCATATATCTATTGTCTTCTAAGAAAAATGGAATTTTCTTTGATATTTTTTGTTACTTTTTTATGAAAAAATTCTTAACATGTTAAGCAAAAATACTTGACAGGCAACAACTAATCCTATACAATAGTCATGTTAGAAAAAGGAGATTAAAATTATGTCAGTAAAAATTAGATTAACAAGAACCGGTCGTCATAAAGATCCTTCTTATCGTATCGTTGCCGCCGATAGCCGTTACCCACGTGATGGTCGTTTCATCGAACAAATTGGATATTATGATCCAGAAGATGTCAACAATGCAGCAAAGATCGATGAAGAACTTGCTTTAAAATGGTTAAATGCTGGTGCTCTTCCAAGTGATACCGTTCGTGCTTTATTCTCTAAAGCCGGTATTATGACAAAATACGCAGAAGGCAAGAAAACCAAAAAAGGAGAATAATCATGGATTACGAGAAGATCATTCACACTTTAGTCGACGATATCGTTGATAATAAAGAGATAATGATCCGTCAAATGCCCAGTGAAAATCCAAAAGAAGTTCTTTTAATGATTTTCAGTGATCCTGAAGATACCGCAAGACTTATTGGCCGTAAAGGCATCATCGCTGATGCGCTTCGCGAAGTCATGTCTATTGCTGGTAAAACCGAAAACAAGAGAATTATTCTCAAATTTGAATCATTTGATCAAATTGAAAAAGATGAGGACTAACCTTATCTTTTTTCTTATATTGAGGAGAAAAACATTATGGAATATTTAACACTTGGAAAAATCGTTAAAACTTGTGGATTAAAAGGAGAAGCCAAAATTCTCTGCTCTACCCACTTTAGTTATGATCGCTACCAAAAGAACCACCATGTTTATTTATGGAATGAAAAAACGGATGAACGGATAGAAGTTACCGTTAAATCTTTCCGTAAAGATGGCCTTTTTGATTTCGTTCAATTCAAAGAAATTCCCTCTATTGATGCCCTGACCCCTCATATTAATGAATACGTTCAAGTAGAAAAAGACCTTTCCTTTTTATTAGAGAATGAATATTTCTATAGTGATTTATTAGGCTCTGAAGTTTATGATGGCGATACTCTTTTAGGAAAAGTCAAGAAAATAGAAGAATATGCAAGTTATGCAACTTTAAGAGTTGAAAGAAAAGCGCAAAAAGATATACTGATTCCTTTTGTAAAAGCCTTTATTCAAAAAGTCGATATTGAAGCAAAGAAAATTTGGATTCATCACTGGGAGGGGTTAGAATGAAAATCACCATTTTAACACTATTCCCTGAAATGTACCAAGGTTTTCTTTCCACTTCTATTTTAAAAAGAGCGATTGCTAAAGGTGTTGTTTCGATTGATGTCGTCGATATCCGTTCTTATACCCAAGATAAATATGGCCGCGTCGATAGTGCTCCTATTGGTGGAGGTGCGGGTTTAATTATGAAATGTCAACCCGTCATTGATGCTTTAAAAAATCAAGGAGAAGGAAAGAAAATCTTATTTTCTCCACGGGGAAAAACTTTTTCTCAAGAAAAAGCGCACGCTTTAAGTAAAGAAGACCACATCATTCTTTTATGTGGACACTATGAAGGTATGGATGAAAGAATATCTTCATATATCGATGAAGAATTATCCATTGGCGATTATATTTTAACCGGTGGAGAACTCGCCTCTATGGTGGTAAGCGATGCAATTATTCGTTTATTAGATGGAGCGATTAAAGAAGAATCGACCATTGAAGAGTCTTTTGAAAATGGCTTATTAGAATATCCTCAATATACCGAGCCTTATGAATATGATGGAAAAAAAGTCCCCGATATCCTCTATTCTGGAAATCATGGGGCGATTGAAAAATGGCGTAAAAAAGAAAGTTTACGAATTACTAAAGAAAGACGTCCTGATTTGTTTATGAAATTTCCCTTCACTAAAGTAGATATGCGCTTATTAAAAGAGATTGAAAATCAAGAACAAGGAAAATGGGAAATAGACGCGATTAACAAAGGAAAAAAATTTATGAAAAATTAAAAGATCGCAAACCGCGATCTTTTTTCATTTTATTTAAATGGGAAACCACCTTGTCCACCCATTGGAGGCATCTTACCGCCTTTTTGATATTGTTTCATTTGTTGCATCATTTGTTTCATTTGATCAAATTTCTTTAACATACGATTAATATCAGCGTTTGTTAATCCACAGCCTCGAGCAATACGGACTTTACGAGAGTTCTTTAAAATTTCAGGATGCGCTCTTTCTTCTGGGGTCATCGATTGAATGATGACTTCCACGGTGCGCATTTCTTTTTCTGCTCTTTCTTGGTCTTCTTTAGAAATTTTTGGCATACCTGGAATTAATTTTAGTAAACCACCTAAAGAACCCATCTTTTTAATTTGTTTCATTTGTTCTAGCATGTCCACTAAATCAAAGTTGCCCTCCATCATTTTATTGACGGTACGACGAGTTTGCTTTTCATCGAAGTTTTCTTGGGCTTTTTCGATTAATGTCATGACGTCACCCATACCTAAAATACGGTCCGCCATACGATCAGGATAGAACAATTCTAAGTCTTCCATCTTTTCACCGACACCGGTGAGTTTAATAGGAATACCGGTTAAATGTTTAATGGATAAAGCGGCACCACCACGGGCGTCACCATCTAATTTAGACATAATGACACCAGTTAAAACAAGCTTTTCATTAAAGGCATTCGCAACGTTAACAGCGTCTTGACCTGACATTGCGTCAACGAGTAATAAAACTTCTTCTGGATGCACTTCATGTTCAATTTGATTGAGCTCTTCCATGAGTTGTTCATCAATATGAAGTCGACCAGCGGTATCAATAATTAATACATCATAAAATTCTTGATAAGCTTTATCTTTAGCGGCTTTAGCAATTTCAACCGGTGAAACTTTCGTGCCCATATTGACGATATCGACACCGACTTGTTTAGCAATCGTATCCAATTGTTCAATAGCAGCTGGACGATAGACGTCACAAGCCGCTAATAAAACTTTTTTCTTGAGCTTATTTTTCATTAAAAGCGCTAATTTACCAGCAGTCGTGGTTTTACCTGCACCTTGAAGACCACAAAGCATAATAATCGTAGGTTTCCCTTTTGCGTAACGGATTTCACTTTGATCTGAACCTAAAAGTTCAACCAATTCATCATGAACGATTTTAACGACCATTTGCGAAGGTGATAACGCTTTAAAAACTTCTTGTCCTAAAGATTTCTCTTTTACGTCATTCACGAATTCTTTTACAACTTTGTAGTTTACATCAGCTTCTAAAAGGGCAACACGGATTTCTTTTAACATTTCATCCATGTTAGCTTCTGTAAGTTTCGATTGTCCTTTTAATTTCTTTAAAATTTGTTGAAAACGATCGGAAAGTGATTCAAATGCCATCGTCCATCATCCTTTCTAGTTCTTCAAGAATTTCTTCTTTTGATAATTTTTTCCATGCTTCTAAACGCGCTTGCATTTCTTTTTTCTTTTGTAGATAATGAAGTTTATTTTCATAATCTTCTAATTTTAATTCGCTTTTCTTTAAGCAGTCTGAAACCGCGGCTCGAGAAACACCATAGTTTTCACTTATCTCGGATAACGAAAGATTATATTGATAATAATCTTCCATCATCTTTCGTTGCATATCGGTTAATAGACTTCCATAAGTTAAAAGCAATTGATTGCGATATTCAAGGAGTTGAAGATCAGTCATTTTCTTCTTCTCCTAAACAAAGTCCATAGAGATATTGATCTAAGTCAAATTCTTCTAAATCATCCATCTTTTCACCTAAACCGATAAAGCGGACAGGAACACCAATTTCATCACGGATAGCTAAGATAATTCCACCTTTAGAAGTTCCGTCCATTTTGGTAATCACTACACCGGTTAAATTGGTAACTTCCGAGAAAGCTTTCGCTTGAATAACCCCATTTTGTCCGGTGGTCGCATCGATGATTAAGAAAGTTTCATGCGGTGCTTCTGGTAATTCTTTTTGAATAACACGACGAATTTTACTTAATTCCGCCATTAAATTGGTTTTATTTTGTAAACGTCCTGCCGTATCAACAATTAATAAATCAATTCCCTTTTCTTTCGCTCTTTTAACGCCTTCATAAGCAACGGAAGCTGGGTCACTATTGGGTTTACCGCTTACGACTTCAATACCTAAGCGTTCGCCCCAAATTTGAATTTGTTCGACGGCACCCGCTCTAAATGTATCTGCCGCAGCAAGCATAACTTTCTTTCCTTGGTCTAAATATCTTTTCGCGAGTTTCGCAATCGTGGTGGTTTTACCTACCCCGTTAACGCCGACTACTAAAAGTACGGTTACACCTTCAGGAGCAAAGCGAACTTCATTTACGATATTTTCGCCTTGATTGGCGTAAGAAACGAACATCTTATCAACGAGTAATTCGTTAATTTGTTTCGGATCTTCCATCCCTTGAAGACGCGATTCTTTTTTGGTAGCATCAATAATTTCTAAGGTTAAATTCACACCAACATCGGCTTCAATTAAGATTTGCTCTAATTCATCAAAATATTCTTCATTAACTTTCGCATAACGTGAAGTTAATTCTTTTAAACGGTTAGCAAAATTCTTTCTAGACTTATGCATACCCGCCACATATTTTTCTTTTTGTTTATTGGATTTTCCAAATATTGCTTCTTTAATTTTTTTAAATAAACCCATATTGTTTATCCCGCCTTTTTACTTAAAGCATCTTTTGCTGCTAATTGCTCGGCTTCTTTTTTCGTCGAAGCATGGCCTCGACCTAAACATAAGCCATTAAAATAAACTTCCGCTACAAAGATAGGGGCATGGGCAGGTCCCGATTGTTCCACAATTTTATATTGCACCACACCTCTACGGTCCATTTGCATTTCTTCTTGTAGACTGGTTTTATAATCCACCATGGTCGATTCATCAAAATTTTGAATATCGGCAATGAAAAGTGAACGTAATAATTGATAAGTAAAGTCAAAGCCTTGATCCATGTAGGTAGCGCCCATAAACGCTTCAAATACGTTTTCTAATACTTTAGAAGAATCACTCCCACCATTTAATTGTAAGCCATGACTTAATAAAATATAATCGCCTAAATGAAGGGCACGCGCATGTTTCGCTAAAGATTCTCCGCGAACTAAACTCGCCCGAATTTTGGTCATATCACCTTCTTGGCGATTGGGGAAACTGCGGAAAATTAAATCTGCTACTACGAAGTTCACAATACTATCACCCATAAACTCTAATCGCTCATAATCGTGATGTTGTGTTTTTGCTTCACCATTATAAGAAGGGTGCGTAAACGCCGTTTCAAATAAAGAAATTTGGTTAGGGTGAATGTGAAGTTCTTTTAATAATTCATTAATGTCCTTCATAGGCTTTTAGACCTTCTTTCATTTTTTCTACAATGTTAGCTTCTACCATTTTATACGCTACTTCTAAGGTGCAACTAAAGCTATAAGCATCACTAGAACCATGGCCTTTTACAACCACGCCATTTACCCCTAAAAGCATCGCGCCACCAACGGACTTGTAATCCATGGTTTGCTTCATTTCTTTAAATCCCGATTTAGATAATAAATAACCTAAACCCGAAAAAACATTTCTTTTAAAGGCCTTTTTAATCATACCACTCATCATAGAGGCAATACCTTCTACGGATTTTAAGAAAATATTTCCAGCGAAGCCACCGGTAACGATAACATCCGCTCTACCATCAAGAGCTTCTCTAGCTTCTACATTACCCATAAAGCCTTTAATATTTCTTTGTTTTAAGAGTTGGTGCGCTTCTTTTACTTCAGGAGCGCCTTTTTCTTCTTCTACACCATTGCTTAATAAATAAATTTTAGGTTCTTCTATATCAAAAATCTTATTCGCATAAATGGAGCCTAAAATAGCAAATTGCACGAGTTGCTCGGCATTGTTTTCATTATTCGCACCAATATCCAAAATGGTAACTTTTTTACCTTTAATTTTGGTGGGGAATGGTGACACTAAAGCCGCTCTTTGAACGCCTTCAATGAGTTTTAATTTAATCGTAGCAGCGGTTAAGAAACCACCCGTAGATCCTGCCGATACAACCGCGTCTAAGTCTCTATCTTTCATCGTTTGAATCGCGACCATTAAAGAAGAAGAGCGCATTCTCATCACATCCTTTGCGCTAACATCCATAGGGACGACATCGGGGGTGTCGATGATTTCACATTTTCCTTCTAATTCTTTTAATTCTTCTTTTTTACCTACCGCGATGACTTGAATATCGGGATGTTTTTTTAAAAAAGTTAATAATCCTGGTACTGTAGCTTTGGTACCTAAATCAGAGCCCATCATATCGACGACAATTGTTTTCATATATCTTATGAGTTGAGTGGAATCTCAACCTACCTCACTTTCTTTTTAGAAACTTTGTTTCTATTGATTTATTTTACCATAAAAACGCAGATTATTATAGAGAAAAGCCGACGTTTCCTCAAGAAAGAAAAAAGGTACGCATGTACCTTTCTACTTCTATCGCTTAGGATCATCGACTTCTTGTAACATTTTTTGAAAAATCGCTTGATTCTCTTCTTTTTTGGGATGACGAATAATTTCTAGTGCATCCTCTCTAGCGACTTCCATCATTTTAAAATCTTGGATGAAGTTCACGTAGCGGAAATCGGGTAAGCCACTTTGTTTAACGCCCACTAATTCGCCAGGGCCTCTTCTTTTTAAGTCTTCTTCCGCTACCACGAAACCATCTTCAGTTTTTTCTAAAACTTGAAGTTTTTCTTTTTCTTCTTCCTCTTCTCCATCATAAAGAAGGAAGCAATAGGCTTTTTCGCCGTCTCTTCCAATTCTTCCGCGTAACTGGTGTAAAGAAGCTAAGCCAAATTGATTGGCGTTATAAATGAGCATTAAAGAAGCGGTTTTAACATCAATACCAACTTCCACTACGGTCGTGGAAATTAAAATTAATTTTTCTCCTTTTTGAAATTCTTGTAATACTTCTTCTTTTTCTTCTTGGGAAAGTTTTCCGTGTAAAAGTCCTACCATACCCGGATAGTTATTTTCATATTCTTCATATAATTGAAGTACGGAAGTAGCTTGACCTTCGTTTTCTTCAATTAAAGGAGCAATTACATAGATTTGGCGATGTGCATCCAGCATTTCTTTAATTTTAATCGCTAAAATTTCCGCATCGGAAGGTAATACTTTCGTTACGATATCTCGTTTTTTAAACGGGAACGTTTGAATGGTTGTAATATCTAAATCTCCATATAACGTAAGCGCTAAAGTACGAGGAATTGGGGTGGCTGACATGAGTAACAAGTCAGCGCGTGGTCCTTTAGAAGCTAAAAGATTTCTTTGGTTTACGCCAAAACGATGTTGTTCATCAATGACCGCTAAACCTAAAGAAGGATAAAAGACATCTTCACTAAATAAAGCGTGTGTACCGATTAAAATATCGATATTTCCTTCTTTTAATTCATCTTTGATTTCTTGTTTTTCTTTATTGGTTAAAGCCCCCACTAATAAACCAATCTTAACGGGTGTGTCTTTAAATAACTCGGTAAAGTTTTGGTAGTGTTGTCTTGCTAAAGCATCGGTAGGTGCCATAAACGCACCTTGATCGTTTCTTAAATAGTTTCCGTATAAGGCAATCGCCGCTACTAAAGTTTTGCCCGTTCCGACATCACCTTGAATAAGACGATACATTAAAGTTGGACAATTCATATCTAAAATAATCTCACGAACCGCGTTTAATTGGTCTTTTGTTAGTTTATAAGGCAAATGACGAACGAAATCGTTAATGCCCATTAAATCAATCTTTTCCTTCTTTTCGTTTTCTAACGCCTTATTTTGTAAACGAATCCATTGTGTCTTTAAACTAAATAAAAGACACTCTTCATATTTTAACGTACGATAGCCTTGATGGATTTCTTCTCTTGTTTTGGGAAAATGGATTTGATAATAGGCCTGTTTTTTATCTAATAAACGATACTTCTCTTGTAAAGAAATAGGCACATATTCTTCAATATGTAAAGGAAGCGCAAAGGCTTTTTTTAACAAACGAACAAATTGGTAATTTTCTACATCCGCGGGTAAAGAATAAATTGGGCGAATGCGATCTTCGTCTTTAATTTCTCCAAAAATCATGGAAACCATATTAATCACTCGTTTGGGGTAATCATATGTTCCGACAATGACATAATTTTCCCCTAATTTTAATTGTTTCATTAAATAAGGACGATTATAAGCGACAATATTGTAAAATTGATTTTGGTTCGAAACAAAACAAAAACGAATAATGGTCAGTTTTTGGTGTTTGACCATGGTAGGCGTACTCACTAATTTTCCTTCGACAACAACTTTTTGTTTATCTTTAAATTCAATCAATTCCGTAGGATGTAAATCCATATAGGTACGAGGTAAAATATCGAGTAAATCTTCATATTTTTCAATATCTTTTTCGCGCAAAAAGGCTTGTAAAGCTTTTGATTTTGTAAACTCCATGGTTTCACCTCCTACATTTATATACGAAAAAAAGGGAAAAATCCCTTTTTTATTTTGTTTATTATTATTCTACACCGATGATAAAAGAATATACCGGTTGTTTTCCTTCACGAAGTTCGACATCGATATCATCGTGATTTTCGTTAATCTTTCCGACTAAAGCATCCGCTTCTTCCGCGGTAACATCTTCACCATAAAGAATGGTAATAATGCTTGTCATATCATCAATCATCGATTCGATGAGTTGATAAGCCGCTTCCATTTTGTCTTCTAAACAACAAATAATCTTTTTATCACAAATTCCCATAAAATGGTCTTTTTTAATCTCAATATCATCAATTACGGTATCTTTGATAGAGAAAGTAACTTGACCACTTTTTACGGTCTTTAACGCTCTTTTCATTTCTTCATAGTTTTCTGAGAATGAAGCGTCAGGATTAAACATCATACACGCGACTAAACCTTGTGGAATGGATTTAGAAGGAACGACTTGTGCTTGCACATCGCCTTCAATGACATCACAGGCTTGTGCAGCTGCCATTACAATATTGGAATTGTTTGGAAGAATTAAAATCTTCTTGGCTTTTACTTTATTAATCGCATCTACAAAATCTTCAGTTGAAGGATTCATCGTTTGTCCGCCACTTACAATATAATCGACGTTTAACTCTTTAAACATGGCGTCTAATCCTTCACCAGCAGAAACGGCAATAATTCCATATTCTTTCATTTCTGGCTCTTGTTCTTCTGGTTCATCAAAATCAGTAATTAAACAAGTATGACCTTCCGATAAATTTTCAATCTTTAATTCTTTAAATTCACCGAATTGTTGTGCATAAGTTAAGATGGTTCCTGGTGTCTCGGTATGTACATGAACTTTTACGATATCTTCTCTAGCTTTTACGCGTACTAAACCACCATGGGACGATAAAATATTGGTAAATCTTTTCTCTACAAAGGTCTTTTTTCCTTCTTTTGGGCCTAAAACAAGCACAAATTCCATACAATAGGAGAATTCTTCGCCTTCAATAGCGACCGCCATTGGAACTTTCTTTTCTTCTAATACGGTAGCCATCTTCTTTTCGACAACTTCTCCGTGAATCGCGGATTCAAATCCTTCTAAAATCTTAATAAGACCCGCGGCACCAGAGTCCACAACACCCACTTCTTTTAAAACCGGTAAAAGATCAGGGGTACGCTTTAAAGACGCTCTTGCCTCTTTTAAAAGAATATCAAAAGCTTTTTCAATGCTCATATTGTCATTGACTTTTTCTTGTAAAGCTTCGGCAGCTTCACGAATTACTGTTAAAATCGTACCTTCAACTGGTCTCATAACAGCTTTATAAGCCACTTCTTTACCTTTCATAAAGGCTGCGGCTAAATCGGTAGGTTTAATAATTCTTTTATCTTCTAAGGCTTGCGAAAAACCTCTAAAAATTTGTGATAAGATAACACCAGAGTTTCCTCTTGCGCCCATTAGTAAGCCTTTAGAAAAAGCCTTAGCAATGGGATAGACATCGCTATCGGTTCTATTGGCTACTTCTTTTGCGCCAGAAGAGATGGTTAGATTCATATTTGTACCTGTATCGCCATCGGGAACAGGAAAAACATTTAAGGCATCAATCTCTGGATAATTGTTATATAAATTGTTCGCACCAGATATAATCATCTGCTTGAGAACAAGTCCATTAATTGTCTTCATGTTAAAAGTCCTCCTATGTGTACGGAGGGTCGTTAAATCACTTTAATACCCTGTACATAGACATTAATTGCTTTGAATTTGATATCGAACGTTTTTTCTAGAACGTATTTTACTTTTTTTTGCACTTCGGTAATTACTTCGGTGATTTTTACACCATAAGCAACAATAATATAAATATCTACCTCATAGCCTTCTTTACCTTTACGGGTAATGGCACCTTTGTGGTAGTTTTCTTTCGTTAACATTTCATTGATATTTTCACGAATGGAATTTTTGCTAGATAATCCAACGACACCATAGCATTCGGCAGTGGCGGATCCCGCTACACTACTAATGGCTTCCATCGAGATATTAATTCCACCATATGGAGTTTGTTTATCAATCGTCATTTTTAATCCTCCAGAATGTGTTAAGGAAAAATCCTCAAGTAATTGTAGCACATTTTTTCACATAAAGGAAGAGGGAGAAAAA
>DLKT01000004.1 GCA_002477825.1 Caryophanales bacterium UBA7581
CATTTAGTTTGTCAGTTGGCGCCCCTATACTTTCTATTCTTTATCTACGATAAAGTTTTGGCAATATCTTCAAAAAACACATCATCTGGCCGAACATCAAATAGCCCTGCCATTTGAATAGCCATCTCATAATCTAAACTTCTTTTTCCGGTTTCAATCATAGAAATATAAGCTTTAGAAACATGAAGTTCTTTGGCTATATCTTCTAAGTTCATTCCTTTTTCCTTTCTTAAAAAACGAAATTTTGATAATCGCGCTGCGTTCATAATATTTCCTCCTAGTTTTATTACAACACTTTTTTTAAAAGAAAACAAAAAGTAAAAAGAAAAAAATAACGATAAAGAAAAAATCGACATATTCCAACGTTATTTTCGCTCGTTTATGTCGATAATTGTCTTTTTTTATTTAGCTTTTGCTAAGCTTTTTCAAATTAATAAAGCATCAAAAGATTTAGTTCTTATAATCGGTTTCGGCCTTATCTTCCGATTCGTCTTTGGGTTCTTCCGTTGGATTTTCCTTAGCAAAATGTTCTTTTTCATAGGCAACAACATCCGGATAAACCATCATGAAATCTTGTCTCCAAGCTTGTTCAGTTTTTCCCATCATCATTTGAATTTCTTTTTTGGTTTCTTCAAAGACTTCGCTTAATTTCTTTCCTTCGGGTAATTTTTCTTTACCTTCCATCAAGGCAAAAACATGCTTCACTTGATTCATCATATGAAGCATATCAGTGTCTTGTCCTTTATAATGTGCATTGACAAAGCTCAAGAATCCAATATATTGCTTTAAATCATTTAAAACGAAGTTGGATTGTGGAGAAGGTTGTCCGTGTGTTTCTGTCATTGCTTGATTAAATTCAATAAAGGATTTTTCAACATCATGGAAAATCGTCATGTAAGCGATGACGCGGAACATATCGTCATCTTTATCAATCATCGAAGTTAGCTTTGGATCATCTTTTCCTTGGTCTTTAGCAAATTTTAAATAGCCATGAAGAATATCATTGAAAGTTTCATGAAGACCAACAACAAAGTTATAAATTGCTAAGTGTTGTGCATGATCTACACGTAATTCCTCTCCACTGACATGTAAAATAGTTGAATCATCACCATAGACATCTTCAATGAATTCTCTTAAGTTGCTTTCAATCTTCTTTCCTGTTTCTCCGTTTTGATCTAAGAAATGACGAACTGGGGAAGGTTGATCTAACATTCCTTTTAAGGTATTTTTACGTTGTTGATAAATAGCAACCTTTAAATCCTTACGATCAGAAATTGTATATTCTAATGTATCCTTAATCATTAAATTGTAATTGTAAATTGAAAAAATAAAATGTGTAACATCGTTCATAACTAGTCTCCTTCTAAATACTTTTCTACTTCGTCAAAGTGATGTACGTTATATTTTGCTTGCTCTTTAATTGCGTCACTTGCATGAGACATGCAAACACTATTAGGAAAGGCTTGAAACATAGGGACATCGTTTTCACTATCGCCAATTACCACCAAATTTTCTTTTTCTAATTGGTAATACTGACATAGAATTTCGAGTCCTTTCGCTTTGTTACAGCCTTCATGCGTGATTTCTAGAATGCTATCTTCTACCGCATATTCTAGGTTAGGATACTTTTCTTTTAAAATGTCTTTGGCAAGAACCGCTTTTTGATGCCCTTTTTCACCAAGTCCAAAATAGAACAATAATTTATAAACTTGATTATGGTGCATCATTTCTTTTAAGGCTTTTTCCCCTTTTACATGTTTTTCCGCATAGACACCTTGATAAAAATAAACCCAAGAATAAACGAGTGATTTTAGCCATCCTAGCCGATGGTGATGAATCACCATTTCACCATTTCTTCCTAAAACTGATACCACAAATCCTGGAATTTTCTGATCTAAAATATCATAGATGTCTTGTCCTACGCCTCCTGGCAAAGCTTCATCTTTTAAAATTTTACCTTCCGCTTCGACATAACTTCCACTGCAAGCAATAATGTCGATATCATGTTTTAGTTTTTTGGCTACTTTTTTACTAAAAGGAACATTCCGTCCTGTCACGATAACCACTTTACCTTGTTTAGCAAAATGACCTTCTAACATACGGTAGTTTCTTTTGGCAATCATTGATATTTTTCGCCTCGGAT
The DNA here is from genome assembly GCA_002477825.1 of Caryophanales bacterium UBA7581. Classification (GTDB taxonomy): domain Bacteria; phylum Bacillota_I; class Bacilli_A; order RFN20; family CAG-826; genus CAG-826. The sequence continues at coordinate 2,144 of DLKT01000004.1, forward strand.
AAAAAAGTGTGCCATCTAAATCAGTCGCTAATACTTTACGCATAACACCACCTGAAAACTATTATACACACTTTTAACAAAAAAAGGGTAAAAAGATACGAAATTCTATTGTTTTTTTATTGCTTATCCCAATAAAAAGAGATAATCTCTCTTTTCGCTACGGTAATTTGTGAAGAAGGTAAGCTCATCGTAAGGATAGCCCCTTCCATCTCGTATTCTTTAATAAAAATGTGCTTGTGAACTAATCGCTCTTGAACCTCTTGATATACTCGATTTAAATCATGAGCCGCTAACAAGATTTTTTGATGGGTGGCTAAACATCCAATGCAATTTTCTTGGGAGTTTTCTTCTTGAATCCACGTACCATTTTCATCATCAATTTTTCCAACATAAATATGTATTTTCTTTTTTTCTGCAAACATAATGGCTTTTCTTTGTAAAACATTGTACCCCATATCAATCAGCCATCTCATTTCTTGGTAACTCAATTTTTGATAGGGTAATATTTTTTTGGATAATAAGGGTTGCGATGGAAAGACACCTTGAACATCTTTGAAAAGATAGACTTCGGATAGATGAAAAAAATCAGCAAGGGCTAGTGGAGTCAAATCGCCGCCTCCTCGACCCAAAGTGGTGATTTCATGATTGTTATTTGTTCCTAAAAAGCCTGGCACGATAACGATATCATGCTCTTTTAATGCTTCTTCAATGTTTTCTCCATCCATTTGAATGATATTTGCATCTAAATATGTTGAATCGGTTTTAATTCCTAATTCAAGTGTCGATAAACTCGTCGCATTAAGTCCATTTTTAATACAGTCACTCGTAAATAATAAAGACGAAATAATTTCTCCTACAGAAATAAAACGAGCGATTTCTTTTTCCGATAGTTTACCCTCTTCAATTAACTTTAATAAGGTATCGGTCGCATAAGGAAAACCATTTCTTCCCATAGCACTACAAACCACAATAATTTTTTCTTGATGCCATGATTTTAACCATTGAATTATTTTCTCTCTTAAAGAGCTCGTCGCTAATAAGGTTCCACCAAATTTAAATATTTTCATAAAATGAGTCCTCATATTAAGACTATGCGCATCGTAAGGAAAATAGAAAAAGAAGATATTGGTACAATAAAAAAAGTGGCTTCACTAGGTGAATAACCACTTTTATAAATCAAATGTTTTTAAGAATTAAGCCGCTAATTTGTTTTCAGCTTGGATAATGCCATAACCACCATCATCACGGTGATAAACAACAGAAATCATATTGTCATCAACGTCTAAGTACATAAAGAAGTCGTGTCCTAAGGCTTCCATACGAGTAATGGCTTCTTCAATATCCATCGGTTCAAGATGATAACTCTTGGTTCTAACAACTTCATCTTCCTCTTCTTCCACTTTATCAGCTTCAAAATTTTCAAAGGCAATGGATTCACCTAAGCCATGTTTGGTCTTACGATCTAAACGAGTTTTTAATTTTCTCATTTGACCTTCAAGTTTATCAATAGCTAAATCAAAGGCGGCATATAAATCAGCATCAACGACTTCAGCTCTAAATGTCATCATATTGGTAAAAATAGTGATTTCAACTTTTTGACCACCATTTTTGTAAGTTCTTACAACAGCACGGCATTCAACGTCATCATCGATTAAGAAGTATTTATCCATGCGCGAAAGTTTTTTAATAAGGGCATCGCTAATTCCCTTTGTCACTACGATGTTTTTTCCGATAATTTGGTATTTCATATATAATCTGCTCCTTTCCAAATTAGAAACGTGTAGTTGCCTACACTATTATTTTACGCAAGAATCACATAAAAAAATAGTCTTATCATGTCGAAGAGAATGTGATATAATAATTGATGGAAAAAAGGCCAACTCATGCGCGAGTTGGCTTTTTGTCTTTTAAGAATTCTAATATCGCATCAACCTTATCTAATTTTTCCCAAGGGAGATTTAAATCAGGTCTACCGAAATGCCCGTAACTGGCTAAATCTTCATATTTAAACGTAGGGTGTAATAAAGAGAATTGTTCAATAATTGCTCCTGGTCTACAATCGAATAATGTGTGGATCAAAGAAAGAATATCTTCATCGGAATAACGAGCGGTTCCAAATGTAGAAATAGCAATACTTAAGGGCTCTGCTACTCCAATCGCATAACCTAATTGAACTTCTAAGCGTTTGGCTACTTTTGCTGCTACTAAATTTTTAGCAATGTAACGCGCCATATAAGCGGCGGAACGATCGACTTTAGAAGGATCTTTTCCAGAGAAGCAACCACCACCATGACGAGCGGAGCCTCCATAAGTATCTACAATAATTTTTCGACCAGTTAAACCTGTATCACCTTTAGGTCCACCGACAACAAAACGTCCAGTAGGATTAATTAAGTAGCGGAAATCATCGTTTAAACCAAAGGATTTTACCACTGGTTTCATAATGTTTTCATAAATAAAGGATTTGAATTCTTTTTCATCAATTGTCTCATCATGTTGCACGGACATTAAAACGGTATCGATGCGAATATGTTTTGGATCGGTATAATCAATCGTAACTTGCGACTTCATATCTGGACGTGCATGCGGAAATTTTCCTTGTTTTCTTAAAGCACTAGCTACCCGAACAAGTTTATGAGAAATGACCAACGCTAACGGCATATAGCCATCGCTTTCATCACTTGCATAACCAAACATAATGCCTTGGTCTCCTGCGCCTTGAAGTAAACGTTCTCCACGATTAACACCTTGCGCAATATCAGGTGATTGCGTTTGTATTCTGACGTCAATTTGGCAAGTATTGGCGTCGATTCCATCGTCATCGGATAAATAGCCGATTCTTCTTAAAACATCGCGAGCAATGCCTTCATAATCCACTTTAGCTAAAGTTGTAATTTCACCACTAATTAAAACATATTGTTTGGTGGTAAAACATTCACAGGCTACATGGGAAGATGGATCAATGGCTAAACAAGCATCTAAAATGGCGTCGCTAATTTGATCGCATACTTTATCAGGGTGTCCTTCACTCACAGATTCACTAGTAAATAAAATTTTTTCCATACTACATTTCTCCCTTACATCTAAAAAAAAGAACTTCCCACTTGCGGAAAGTTCTTATTACTTTACCTTTCTCTCATCGTTCGGAGTGGGCTCCGCTAAGGAAAAGCACCGTCTAGTTTTGTTTCTAGGGTTGCTATCGCGTTTGTTCGTTCCTTTGATTACGCGATTCTTGATAAGAGTCGTTATTATTATCGTCAATCTCCTCTTGAAAGTCAAGGATATTAATCTTATTTAAAAGTAATTCTTGCGGTGTTACTCCCGCAACACTTTCAATTACGTCAAAATCCATTCCCATTTCGAAGAGGACGTTAGCGATTTCAAATTGTTCTTTTTTCTTTTTTGTTTTCATTATGCCTCACCCTATTAGAAGTATGAGACAGTTTTTATAATTTATACTTAATTTTGAATGGCTTCTTTTTCCAAGAGTTCATGAATAGCTTTTGAGAGTTGATCGGGGCATGAAGTTGATTTCATGCCACAACGAATACCCGCTAATTTTTCTTCTACTTCGGTAAGTTTCATGCCACGCACTAAAGCACGAATTCCCTTTAGATTTCCCGAGCATCCACCTACGACTTCGATATCTTCTAAAGTATCTCCATCATAGTAGATTTTCATTTCGCGAGAACAAGTTCCTTTAGGATGATAAGTAAAAACGTTCATTCTTTTTACCTAGCGAACAATTTTACCGAATACTTGACCAGATAAACCGGCGGCATTACATTCATCGGTATCAATATGCATAGCTAAAGCATAGCTTGGACTTACACGAACGACGACATCTTGGAAAATTAAAGAACGAGCTTCTGAAGCAACGCTTACAGAAACGATATCTTTATCATGAACACCGAATTCTTCGGCATCTTTTGGTGTCATATGAATATGACGTTTAGCGGCGATAACGCCTTCTTTTAATTCGACTTCAACACCACTAGGTCCTACTAAGCGGCAAGCACCACTATTTGCGATATCGCCTGATTCACGAACAGGAGCGGTAACACCAATAGAACGAGCGTCAGTTAAAGAAAGTTCGACTTGGTTTTCCTTTCTTACTGGTCCTAAAATAGAAGCGTATAATTCACCTTTGGTACCAATTACTCTCACTTTTTCATTGGAAGCAAATTGACCCGGCTGAGAAAGCATCTTCTTTACCGTTAATTGATAGCCTTTTCCAAATAAAATTTCTAATGTTTCTTGCGTGACGTGTACGTGGCGCGCAGAAGTTTCAACCATAAATTCTTTCATCTTTTTAATTCTCCTTTTTTAAATTGTTTTTGATATAGAGTAACGCTTTCCAATAGAGGTAAGCGGACCATTTGCGGCGTTCAGTTCTAAAACGAATACGTGACGTCCCAAAATGAATCTCTAATACATCTTTATATTGTAGCATAAGTCGCGTCATATCTTGTATATAAAGCGTTATCTCTTCTCCATTTTCTTGATAAACAATACGATCTTTATAGAGTTTTAAATCAGTTCTGCCAATTGGCTTTTTAAAGAATTCTACTTCTTTTACATGATAAAGATCTAAATCGTTTGTTTCTAAAATAAGTTCTTTTTCTTCGGTTTGATCAATAATTTTCTTTAATTCGCTATATTGCCAATCGTCCCATTTGGTTAAGTTATGGAAAGGTACGCCTTCCCCTTCAAGCATGGCATAGCGGTTATACTTTGCTTTAAAGCCACATTCTGGACAATAAACATAAGCACCTTTTGATTTTAACACTTCTAAACGATGGCATTTTGGACACATATAAAGGCCTAATTCTAACCATTCCGCTCTTGCTGGACCGGGCCATTGTTTATAGCGTAATACATTTTCTTGATACGCTAAATCATCCACAGTAATGCCGTCCATAATGACTTTATATAATTCTTCTAAAGACATTTTTTGTATCTGTTCCACCGATAAAACTTCACGAATAGAATAGGTAATATGACTATGGTGCGCATATTTCCCCCATCTCGTTGCACGAATACAAGCGCCATCAATTCGCATGATAACAACTGGGATTCTTAACATTTTTACAAACTTTGCCACACTAATTTCTACGGGCAATGTTCGTCCAAACATATCGATATCCCCTTCAGGATATAAACCAACACTTTTTCCTTTTTTTACAAGCTGACGAATCGTTAGAATATCCGATATGTCACTAGCGGACATTCCTCGTTTCACTTCACCAAGAAGAACGTTACTTAAAAAGCCTAAAGCTTTATTTTTAAACATTTCATCGTGGACAATAAAGTGAACAATACGATTCCAAAACATGGCGTTAATATAAATTCCATCCCAGTTACTTAAATGGTTCGATAAAAATAATACGGGACCTTTAGGAACCTTTTTATGATTTCTTTTAAAGCGTACGTGTTGGAACACAACGATATAAAACCATATAAATGGTCTAAGAAGGAAATAGAATAAATGTTGCGCAAATTCTTTTAAAAAATTCTTAAACTTCTTCATTTTTTCACACTCTCATAATATCGACGAATTACTTCTCGATAGGCATTTTCAATATTCTTAACATTTTGTTCTTTAGAAATGGTTAAAGTTTCCCAAGCTTTATCTCCTACTTGCTTTCTTAGTTCGTCATTTTTCATGACATCCATGATTGCTTGCATCGATTCTTCAACTATTCTTGGTAATAAGAAGCAGTTTTCTCCAACTTTATATTCTTCTTCTCTCATACCATGAATCATACTTGGAACACGATAACCAGCGGCAATTCTTTCATAGGGGAAAGCGCCGTCTCTTTCTCTTTGTAATAACAATAAGTCACTAGCTTGAATAGCTTCTTCAATAAACACACTATGGGTTAAAAGAATTAAACGAATATTTTTTAAAGTATATTCTTTACGAATCTTTTGTCTTTCCGTATGTTTAAAGCCATAAACCATAATCGTAATAGGCTCTTGTAATAGAGCATCTAAGAGCCTCAATCCTCGTAAGAATTTATCTTTTTCTTCTTTTTTTGTTGCTAAAGTCAACATGGCCTTTTCATCATCTTGAATAAGGAAATACTTACGTTCAGCTCTTCTTTTTTCTAGAATTGTTGTTGTATCATAGGCTTCATAACTATCTTCCACAACCATCGTTGGTCCTTTATAACCTTTGCGTTTTAAAATTTCACCGGTTTCTAAACTTGGAATAAAGACAGCATCACAACGTTTATAAAGGCTCATTCCATTAAGTTCAACTAATTTAGCGATAAAACGACTATGTAACGGTCTTTTTAATTTGTGATAGAAAGCATGACGGAAGGACACCACAATCGGTACGTCATATCGTCTCGCCATCTTCAAAGCATATTTTCCCATCATAAATGGTGTTTGGGCATGGAAAATTAAAAGACTATTATTCGGTTCAAGTGACATTTTTAAAGGAATTTTAATATTCGGTGTTGCCATGGAATAATTTGTAAAGAAGAAACGAAGGGATGGTGTATAAATTAATGGATACTGATTCGTTTTATAAACCAGGATTTTCTTTTTTAATTTTGGAGCAAAAACACGAGTGTCAAAGCCATCTTCATTTAAAGAAATCGCATAATTCTCGGCATGTTTTATAGCTTCACCGCGAAGTGGACGATAATAATCAATAAATTGAACCGTTTCAATTTTTGTATCGGGGTGCGCTAACGGGGACTTTTCTTTTCCCGTATCTACTTCAATCGTAGGTCCAAGTTTTTTCGTTTTATCAACAATAAACGAGATACCATATAATTTAGTAGGATCCAATTTAGCAATCATTTTTCGAATGCAATCTTTTGAAATAAATACATAAGAATTATCGGTCAAACAAGAGAAATCTTGATCTGAGCGTAGTGTCAATGTCTTTCTTGGGCGGAATTCAAAAGACGCTACTCCATCTGAAATATAGCATTGTGCATCGCCTTCCACAAATGGAATAAAGCACGAAGTTTGATCTTTATGGAGAACTTTAATTCCATAAATAGGAACTTGATAGAGTGTTGCCATCACTGGTTCAGGAATATAAGCTTTTCTTCTCTTATGTTTTAAAGAAAGGATGACCATTTCTATCATTCCTAAAATAATAAACAAGAAATAAACGCAGAAGCGCCAATAAAGCATGCTCCAAAATGTATAAACAGCGCCTAAACCAACACTTGCTAATGTTTTTAAAAACATCGCTTGGAAAGAAAGTTCAGAAGCGCCAGAATTCCCTGGAGTTGGAATAAATGAAACCGATACTGTAAGAATAAGCGTTAAAGCAAAGATTTCTAAATAATTAGGAGTAACTCCGCAAGCGCGAATAATAAAATATGGCGTGGAATATAAAGCGACTTTATAAATGACCGAAAGAATAAAACAAATGGATAATACAAAGCCAGATTTTTTATATTGCGACATACTTCTTTGGTATTCGTCTAGTGTGTTATAAATCGTATTCGCATATTTTTCTTTATGTCGAATGAATTTCATTTTATTAATAATGACCACAATACCATCCGCAATTTTACGCGTAAACTTAGGCCAAATAGAGACACCAATAATTGCCGCTGGAACAATAATTGAGGTAATTGTACCAATCCACGCAACAATTTTGAATGTTTCAACGACGGCATTTGCTGATCCAAGTTGATGGACAGACAAATAAATCATAATGATAACAGAAGCAATTACTAAAGCTAATTGATTCAAGAAAAAACTAATAAAAGGTAAGCCGGTTGCTACGCCTAAAGGCACACCATCTTTCTTCAAATAAAAAATTTGGAAAGGTTGTCCACCACTGCTTAATGGAGTGATATTATCGTAATATTTTCCCATGATTGTTGTTCTTAAACCTAAGCGGAAATTCCAAACCCCAGTTTTATGACGAACTAAAATACAATATTTACATGACTCCATCAAAATGGAGATTAACGGCATACAAAATGCTAAAAGAATATACTTAACATTCTTTTTCCATAAAGCAAAAACTTCTGAGCTTGTTGCAAAAATATTACCTTGTCCTGCAAAGGAGGTATAAGCAATATAAGCAACAATCGCAATATTTAACAACAAAAAGCCTAACGTGAGAAAGGTGCTTTTGCGGCTTTTCTTTTTCTTTTTGTTAGGATCCAAAATTCTCGAGTTGAATGTATACTGTGTGTTTGCGTCCATAGTTTTTCCTTTCTAATATTGCTTGTATATTATATATAAATATACAAGAAAAAGCAACGAATACCTTAAAACCTATGCGCAAATCAAAAAAAGAAGCACTACGCTTCTTTCTTTTTTTCTTGTTTTTGTTTTTTTACTCTTCTTTGAGGTGCTTTTCGCACAGTTCGGGTCTTTTACAGTTGGAA
>DLKT01000033.1 GCA_002477825.1 Caryophanales bacterium UBA7581
ACGGCATCTTCAAAGTTGTAACCGTTCCAAGTCATAAAGGCAATTACAACGTTTCTACCTAAAGCAAGTTCACCTTGATCCATTGATGAACCATCAGCTAAAACGTCACCAGCTTTTACTTTTTCACCTGGTTCAACGATTGGTCTTTGGTTTACACAAGTTGAGTGATTAGATCTATCATATTTGTTTAATAGATAAGTATGTTTTTCGCCTTTCATATCGCGTACGATAATCTTATTACCATCAACATATTCTACAACGCAATCAAAGTCAGCACAGATTGCAACACCAGAGTCTTTTGCGGCCTTGTATTCAATACCAGTACCTACAAATGGTGCTTCAGGCTTTAATAGCGGAATTGCTTGACGTTGCATGTTGGCACCCATTAGTGCACGTGTTGTATCATCGTGTTCTAGGAATGGGATACATGCTGTAGATATAGCAACGATTTGTTTTGGTGAAACGTCAATTAAATCAACATTCATACGATCAGTTTCAATAAATTCACCATATTGACGAGCAATTACTTTATCATCAAGGATAACTAATTGACCAGTCTTAGGATCTTTACCCATGTTAACGTTTGCTTCCGCAATTATGAATTCTTCTTCTTTATCAGCAGTAAAATATTTTACTTCATCTGTGATAACTGCAAGACGATTTTCTTTATCTTTCTTAACGATTAAATATGGAGTTTCAATAAAACCGAATTCATTAGCTCTAGCATAAGATGCAAGTGAGTTAATCAAACCAATGTTTTGACCTTCTGGTGTTTCTACTGGACAAATTCTTCCATAATGTGATGAATGTACGTCACGTACTTCGAAACCAGCACGGTCACGAGAGATACCACCTTGACCTAAGGCAGAGAAACGTCTCTTATGAGTTAATTCTGATAATGGGTTAATTTGGTCCATAAATTGTGATAATTGCGATGTAGCGAAGAATTCTTTAATTGCTGCGGTTAAAGGACGAATGTTCACTAAGGATTGTGGTGTAACATTCTCTAAATCAGCAATGGACATTTTTTCGCGCACCGCTTTGCCCATTTTGGATAAACCGATACGGAATTGGTTTTCAATTAATTCACCTACGCAACGTACACGACGGTTGCCTAAGTGGTCGATGTCATCGGTAGCGCCAAAGCCATCCATGATGTTCATGAAATAAGAGAATACCGCTAAAATATCTGGAATTGTGACACATGGTTCAGTTAAATTTAAATCTGTACCGACAATTGGAGATATAATCGTTCTCTTTTCATCTGCATAAACATGGATGAAGTTAACGATATCATGACTATCTAAATTGGTGTTAATTGAAACGTGGCGAACGTGAGCGCCTTGTTCAAAGAACTTCGCATCTCTTAATTCTTCCACCATTTCTTTGGTTAATAAGGTACCTTCTGGATAGACGATTTCGCCATCAGCAGAAACTAATGGTTCCGCTAATACGCGGTCGACTAAACGATTATAAATACCTAATTTTTCTGCATATTTATAACGGCCTGCTCTACCAAGATCATAACGTTTGTGATCAAAGAACTTTTGTACTAAGAAGTTAGCAGAACCTTCTTCAGTTACTGGTTCACCTGGTTTTAATTTGCGGAAAATTTCATACAATGCTTTTTGGGCTGTATTAATTTCAGCATCTTTTTCGAGCGTACCATGTAAGTTATCGCGGACACCAAAGAGTTCTTCAATTTCCGCGTCATTTTCTAAGCCAAGAGCCTTTAAAAGAATTGTGGCATACATTTTTCTTTGACGATCAATACGAACGGATAAAACATCTTTTTGATCCGATTCGAATTGGAGCCAAGTACCTCTTGTAGGAATTAAGTCACCTTCATAGAGATATTTTCCAGACTTGTCCATGGTTTTTGACATATAAGCGCCTGGAGAACGCACTAATTGGGAAACAATAACTCTTTCTGCACCATTAATGATGAAAGTTCCACTTTTGGTCATTAATGGGAAGTCGCCCATAAATACTTCGGACTCTTTAATTTCTCCGGTTTCTTTAAAGCGGAGACGTAAAGTCACGCGTAATGGTGCGCTATAGGTCATGTCGCGCTCTTTGCATTCTAAATAATCATATTTAGGTTGGTCAAAACGGCAATCCACATATTCAATTTGTAAGGTTTCACTATAGTTTGCAATTGGGAAAACGTCTTCTAAGACTTCTTTAATCCCTTGCGTAATAAACCATTTAAAAGATTCAGTTTGAATTTCCACTAAATTTGGAAGTGGTAAGGTGCCACTGATTTTAGAGTAATCAATACGATTGTTATTTAAATACTTAATTGTTTCATTTTTGCTCATAATTACACCTCTCTATTTTTCGTTTTTGTTTTCTTTTTTCGCCTCATAAATGTAGTACCCTTTTTCCTTTTTTAATAAAAGGCATTGGCCAAAGACTTTTTCAATATAAGCTTGCGCCGAATGGGCACCATGTGATTTACGGATGACGATAAAAAGAGAACCGTCATCATTCAAATGCTCATAAGCACCGCGAAACATTTCATAGATTACTGATTTTCCAGCTCTAATTGGCGGGTTTATCACAATTGAATGGAATAAATCTGTAATGTTTTCGTAAATGTTACTCAATATGCAAGTAACATTTTCGAGGTGGAGCCTTTTTTGATTTTCTTGTGCTAACTCGAGGGCTCGCTCGTTGACATCAGCTAGCACAAATGTAGATTGTGGAAAGAAGCTCGCTAGTGTTAATCCTAACGCTCCATATCCACATCCCATGTCTAGAATCTTTCCCGATAGTGGACGGGTAAGTAAAACTTTTAGAAAAGCTTTTGTTCCCTCGTCCACTTGATTTTTGGAAAAGACACCGATATCGCTTTTAAAGGAGAAATCCCGTTCTTGGATAGTAAAGGAAATGTACTTCGGTTTGGAAGCTAAGTCCGGATTATTATCAAAGTATTGCGGCATTTTCAATCCCCCTTAAATGCGAGAAAAACCCGCTTTTAAAAAGCAGGTTCTTAAAACAGATTGTAAGTTGATTACTTAATTTCAACTTCAGCACCAGCAGCGACAAGGGCTTTCTTGTGTTCTTCTGCTTCGACTGGTGTGATGTGTTCCTTAATGGTGGATGGGCAAGCATCGACTAATTTCTTAGCATCCATTAAGCCAAGGCCGGTGATAGCAACGACTGCTTTGATAACTGCAACTTTTGCGGTTCCGAAGCTCTTTAAGATTAAGTTGACTTCGGTTGGTCCTTTTGCAGCTTCTTCTTCTGCAGGTGCAGCAGCGGCTGCGACTGGAGCAGCGGCGGTCACGCCAAATTCTTCTTCAACTGCCTTCACTAAATCGTGAAGTTCAAGAATTGTCATCTCTTTAAGAGAAGCAATAATTTCTTCATTTGTTAACTTTGCCATTGTTTGTTTCCTCCTATTTGACAATTAGTTTTCTTTGTCAGCAATCGCTTGAACAGCGCAAGCAAATTTGCGGACAGGTGCTTGTAAGCACGATAAGAGCATGGAAATTAAGCCATCGCGTCCTGGTAAGGTAGCGATTACTTTCATTTCGTCAGCGGTTAATACTTTACCGTCAACGATTCCGCCCTTGATGATAAGATGTTCATTTTTCTTAGCAGCTTTTGCAATGATTTTTGGTCCTGCAACGGCGTCTTCAGAGAAAATGAATGCGTTAGGTCCAAAGAATTCCATCTCTAAACCCATGTCTTTAATCGCACGATGTACCAAAGAGTTTTTGTAAACAGTCATTTCAGCAGATTCAGCACGTAATTTACGGCGTAAATCGGTGATTTCAGCAACTGTTAAACCATGATACTCAATGACAGTTAAAGATCCAGATTTTTGAAGTTTATTGGTAACTTCAGAGACGATCTCTTGTTTGCCTTTTAAGACATCTTGATTCATCTAAAACACCTCCTGTTGTAAATTTGTATTGAGGCTTCAATATACAATGAGTGATCCATCAAAATTTTTTATATGATTTTCGTTACCTCGGCAACATGATTAAGCCCCTTGGCCGTTGCTGTCTATGGTATATTGAATGCTTTCCTTAATTAACGACCGTCGAATGTAATTTTGATTGCTGGGCCCATGGTCGTGTGGACAACAGCGTTTTTGATATAGGTACCTTTAACTGCTGCAGGTCTCGCTTTTACGATAGCTTCGCAAATAGCGGTTAAGTTAGCAACAATCTTGTCGGTGTCAAAGGAACAACGTGCGATAGACACATGTACGTTTCCTTCTTTATCAACACGGTACTCTACTTTACCAGCTTTGATTTCTTGGACAGCTTGGCCAATGTTCATAGAAACTGTACCAGCTTTTGGGTTTGGCATTAAGCCTTTTGGACCTAAGACACGACCCATTTTACCGAGTTCTCCCATCATATCTGGGGTCGCAACGATAACATCGAAGTCAAACCAGTTTTCTTTTTGAATTTTTTCGAGCATTTCTTTTCCACCAACATAATCGGCACCAGCTGCTTTAGCTTCTTCGACTTTGTTAGTGATAGCAAGTACTTTCTTTGTTTTTCCGTTTCCGTGCGGAAGAATTAAAGTACCACGAATTTGTTGATCAGCTTGTTTTGGATCAACATTCAAGCGGAATGAGACGCCGATAGTTGCATCGAATTTCACAGTAGAAGTTTGTTTCACTAATTCCGCTGCTTCAGCGATGGTGTAAAGTTTTGTAGAATCAACTAACTTTGCGGCCGCTTGATACTTTTTACCTTTCTTCATAATTTCCTCCTTGGTGGTTCTAACGGGGTTTTCCCTCCCACGTGTTTTTAGTCGTCAATGACAATGCCCATATTACGCGCAGATCCGGCGACGATTCTCATGGCTGCTTCAATATCGTTGCAGTTGAGATCAGGCATTTTGTACTCCGCGATTTGGCGAAGTTGATCTTTACTAATGTGACCTACTTTTGTGGTCTTAGAGTTGCTTGATCCTTTTTGGATACCGGCTGCTTTCAATAATAAGCCTGCAACTGGTGAAGTTTTAATGACGAAATCAAATGATTTGTCTTCATACGCAGTAATGATTACTGGAATGATTTCTCCACGACGGTCGGCAGTCTTAGCGTTGAAATCTGTACAAAACTTTGGCATAACAATACCTGCAGATGCAAGTTTTGGTCCTGGTTTTGCTTCACCGCCAATTAGTTCAAGTTTAACGACTTTTGCGATCTTTTTACTCACGTGACATTCCTCCTTCTTTCAAGTATTTTTGTCCGTGTTGTGGTTTTATTGGATGAATCGCTTCTACTCATCCTTCCACACCTACTTAGCATAATGCACGCGTACGTGTATTTAACGCGCGTAAACATTACGCTGTTAGATTCTACAACAAGTCGTTTTAAAAAGCAAGTGTTTTTTTGAAATTAGAAAAATTTCTTTCTTGCCTTTTAGGCAAGATAAAAGGCAGGTAAATTGTAATGCAAATTTCTTTCCAAAACTCATGAATGGACAACTTTATTTTTTTGTACTACAATGAAAGCGCCTTTGAAGGAAAGAGAGGGCATAGTGAAATTATGAAAAAAAGAAAAATGACGCCATATCTTCTCGTTTTAGTTAGCTTTGCAACTATTATACTTTTTGGCTCTTTTTTATTATCCATGCCATGGTCTTATCAAAGCGGAAAATTTGCCAACTATTGGGATGCTTTATTGCTATCTACTTCCGCAGTATGTGTAACTGGATTAACTCCTTACGCCAATCTAAGCCAAACACTTTCACTCTTTGGACAAATCGTTTTAGTTCTCTTGGTTCAAATTGGTGGACTTGGCTTTATAACTTTATTTACATTCTTCTTATCCGCACTTGGTGTTAAGATCGGCGCTATGGATCGATTTGTTTTAAAGGAAGCCTTAAGTCTTGAAAATTTCGCAAGCGTATTAAAGTTCGTTAAAAAAGTTGTTCTTTATACATTCGTTGTAGAAGGTATTGGGATATTGTTCTGTTTATTTATATTTATTCCAAAATATGGTGTTTCTGATGGTATTTGGATTTCAATTTTCCATTCTATTTCTAGCTTTAATAACGCCGGCTTTGATATTTTAGGAGATAATTCTTTGATTTCTTATGCTGGACATATTCCCCTTAATATCATTACCATACTTTTAATTATTATTGGTGGTATTGGCTTCCCCGTCATTGATGATGTAATTCATCATAAGCCAAAAAGATGGTCGTGCTATACAAAAATTGTTTTATTGTCTACTTCTATTCTTATTGTTTTCGGAACCGCCGCTTTGTGGTTAGCGGAATATCATAATGGAATGACATTCTTACAAGCGCTTTTCCAAAGTGTTTCATGCAGAACCGCAGGATTTGCCACCTATGATATGAATTTATTAAGCGATCCTGGACGTTTGATTTGTGAATTCTTAATGTTTGTAGGCGCTTCCCCATTGTCAACAGGTGGTGGCATTAAGACAACGACATTCTTCACTATTATCTTAGCTATTTTCTCTTATATGCATGGGAAAAAGCCAGTTGTATTCCAACGCACCATTTCCCAAAACTCGATTACGCGGGCGATGGCCCTTATCTTCGTTGCTTGTGCAGTTATTATTATGGGTTATTTAGGTATTGAAATTATAGAAAGTTTGCATGGCGTAAATCATGCTTCTGGTAAGATATTTTTTGAAGTATTCTCTGCTTTAAATACAGTGGGGTATACGCAAAGCCTTACCCCACATTTATTTAACGGAAGCAAAGTTGTTTTATCGCTATTAATGTTCTTTGGCCGTGTGGGTCCTATCACTGTCTTAAGCGTATTCTCTAACGCTTTAAATAATGAAAGAGAAGGTCACGTTCGTTATATTGAAGAAAACCTAGTTATTGGTTAATTATAGGAGGAAAACTTTTATGAAAAAAACAATTGCAGTCTTTGGTTTAGGACAATTTGGTATGTCCATTGTTGAAGAATTATCCAAGCACGACGCCGATGTAATGGCCATCGATAAAGATGAAAACAAAGTCAAAATTGCTTCTCGCTTTATTCCTACTGTCTTTATTGCTGATTCGACCGATGAAAAAGCATTAAGAGAATTAGATATGCAACATGTCGATCACGCGATTGTGGCTTACGGGAATAACATTCAAGCCACAATTCTTACTACCGTTATTCTTGTAGAAATGGGAGTTAAACATTTAACCGTCCGTGTCGATAATGAGTACTATATTCCTGTGTTAAAGAAACTCGGCGCTCATGAAGTCATTTCTCCTCAAAGAATGGCTGGCTTAGGTCTTGCCAATCGTCTAGAAAATGAATCCTTCGTTGACTACTACTCTTTAGGCGACAACTTCTCCGTTGTTAAAGTATCGATTAACAAAGATTTTGAACATCGATTAATCTCCGAACTAAATCCACGTAACACCTATGGTGTTAACTTAATCTTAATTACAAGAAAAACCAAAACATTTGCCCCTAAAGCGAATGACTATATCGAACCCAACGATATTATCTTCGTTGTTGGACAAACGAAAGATATTGAAAAATTTAATAAAGCATTAAACTAATCATAACCACGTGTAAAACGCGTGGTTTGTACTGAGACTATAAGTCTCTATTACCTGCCAAGGTCTAAAGGCCTTGGCTTTTTACGTTGTTCAAAGCCATCTTGCATTTGTCACCTTTGCCATTCCTGACAAGGAATGATTTATTACTTGCTACCCTTAAAAGGGTCTTCGTATTCTTTGACACTTAGTTTATCAACCATCATGTCATGCTTCTCTTGATCTTGTATATATTTCTTCACAGTTGCTTCGTTAAGTCCTACTGTGCTCACATAATACCCTTCGGCCCAAAAGTGCCGATTTCCATACTTGTATCTCAAATTT
>DLKT01000057.1 GCA_002477825.1 Caryophanales bacterium UBA7581
ATGAACATCATCTAAAGATAAATTAGTTTTTCCCTGTTCATCCGCAAAAATTCGAAGACCGATGATTTTATTTAGCATTTCTTTTAAGATGCTTTCATCATCGCCTTCTTGAAATCCTACTAAAAGAAGATAACCTTTTTGAATGCTTCCTACTGTCTTTCCTTCAATATCGACATGAGCATTTTGAACAATTTGTAAAACAACGCGCATTTTCATCACCATAATTATTATAGAGAAATTATAAGAAAATTGATATACTAATTAATGGAAGTGATGAAAATGAATGCTCCTTTAGCGTACCGCGTACGTCCCCATACTTTAGATGACATTATTGGCCAAAAGCACTTAGTGGGTGAAGATGGCTTTTTACGTCATTTAGTGGAATCAAATACTCTAGTCTCTATGATTTTTTATGGTCCACCCGGATCAGGAAAAACCACTTTAGCGGAAGCTTTTTCGCGTTCTATGGACGCCCATTTAATTAAGTTAAATGCCGTAACGAGCAACAAAAAAGAAATGGAAGCCGCTATTGAAGAATCGCGGTTGTTTCCACATCCGATTATCATCATGGATGAAGTTCATCGTTTAAGTAAAGATAAACAAGATTTATTGCTTCCTTTTATTGAATCGGGAACCATTTATTTAATTGGCGCTACTACCGCAAACCCTTATATTGCCATTAATCCCGCTATTCGAAGCCGCTGCCATCTTTTAGAAGTTAAACCTTTAACCCAAAAAGAAATTATGGAAGGTATTCATCGCGTTATTGAACTCCCTAATGGTTTAAACAATATGTACACCTTTAGTGATGAAGCCGTTTCTACCATTGCTCGCTTAGCGTCTGGTGACATGCGCTTTGCGATGAATTTAGTGGAAGTTGCCACGTTAGGTTCTAAAAAAATGCACATCGAAAAAAGCGACATCGACGCCATTACTAAAATTCCTAATTATTTAATGGATCAAGATGAAAATGGTCATTATGATGCCGTCTCTGCTTTACAAAAATCGATTCGTGGAAGCGATGTCGATGCGGCTTTATATTATTTAGCCCGTTTATGTGCCGCCGGTGACTTAGAAAGTATTGAAAGACGATTACTCGTTACTGCTTATGAAGACATCGGTTTAGCGAACCCTCAAGCCGTAACCCGCTGCGCGACCGCTTTAGAAAGCGCAAGAAAAGTTGGCTTTCCTGAAGCCATTATTCCTTTAGGTTTTACGGTATGCGATTTAGCCCTTTCTCCTAAATCACGCGCTTCTTGTGATGCAATGCATAAAGCGATGGACGTTGCTACCTCTTCCCCTTTAGATGTCATGGATTATTTAAAGCTGACTCCCGTTAACGTCCAAGAAGAAGATAAATATCCTTATGACCGTCCCGATATATGGGAAAAGATTCAATACCTTCCTGAGCTCATTAAAAATATGCAATTTTATGAACCCAGCGACCATTCAAGTTATGAACGTGCTTTAAATGAAAATTATCGTAGGCTTAAAAAACAAGGTCGTTCTAAAGACCTTAGAAGACTCAAGAAGTTATAAATTCTTTCGTTTCTTTGCACTGGATCTAGAAAATAGATCGAGTGCTTTTTTTGTATCTAATGGACAGAATGGATATAAATATGGCATATCCCAGGTTTTTAAGCAGGATAAATAAATATATAAAAGGGTTACGCCGATTAAAAAGCCTACTTTTCCACCCACCGCGACAAATAAAATGAGAATCAATTTCATAACTTTATTCGCCATGGATAATTCATAACTCGGGGTAGCAAATCCACAAATAGCGGAAATCGCGCACATTAAAATAATCTCAGGAAGAAATAATCCTAAGTCTAAAGAAACTTGTGATAATACAATCGCAGCAATTAAACCCACGGCACTAGTTAATTGACTTGGCGTATGGATCGAAGCAATTCGTAAAAGTTCAAAGATTAATTCCGCAACAAAGATTTGTACCACTAAAAGATGACTGTTCTGTAAGGTTACTTCAATTTCTAAACCATTATGAAAACCATCCGTTTTAACTAACGCTAGCCAAAGCGGAAGAAGTAAAAATGATAAAAGAACAGCAATACTTCGTAATAGCCTTGTAAAGCTACCAATTAAGGGAGATTGACGGAACTCTTCTACATGTTTGGTATGATCAATAAACGTAGTCGGCGTAATAATGACACTCGCTGAAGTATCACAAATTAAAAGAATCTTCCCGTTCATTAAATTAATGCTTGCTACATCCGGACGTTCCGTATAACGAACTAAAGGAAACGGCGAAAAACGTTGTTTAAAAATGATCTCTTCTAAAGCGCGATCAGACATCACTAAAGAATTCACATCGATTTCTTGAATTTTCTTTTTTAAGTCCTCTACAATCCCTAAATCCGCTTGATCAGATAAATAACAAACCGCAACAGAAACGGCACTTTTTTTCGAAACACTAAATGTTTCAATCATTAAATGGGTATCTTTAATCCTTCTTCGAATCAATCCAACATTTGTATTAATGGATTCGGTAAAACCATCCCTTGAACCACGGATTGTTTGTTCACTTGTCGGTTCACTAATCGCTCTAGAAGGATAAGCACGAACATCAATCACCATGGCTGATTTTAAATTTTCTAATAATAAAATGGCATTTCCAGAAAATAAATCATCGAGAATTTCTTCTTGATTGGTTTTTTTTAAAACCGAACCATTAAAAAGTGTTTTTTCCATTGTAGAAGCGGTCCACGCTACTTTAATACCTTCTAATAAATTCGTAACAGCGACTTCATTCACTAAGCTAGATAAATAATACAAAACACCTTTTTTTAAACCAAGTCCCACTTCTCTACGCACCACATCAAAATTTTGATATAGATGCGTTTGTGTATTTAAATATAAATCTAATTTCTCATCGTAACGCATATTAGGCATCTCCTTTAGGGCGCGTTAAAAGCGCTGCGAATGTAGCCGTAACCGTTACTAATGATAAAACATAAGAAGCGTTCTTTAATAATCCTTTTAAAATCCCCATGAAACCTTCTTCTTTAGCGCCCTCTAAAGCAGAATGCGCTAAAACGTGACCAAAATTAGTGATCGGCGTCATCGCGCCTCCTCCACATGTCGATAAAAAGAAATCATAGATACCAAAAGATTCTAATAAAACACCAATAACAACGAAGATGCTCGTAATATGTCCGGGGGTTAATTTCGTATATTCATAGAGGAGTTGTCCTAAAAAGCTTAAAAGGCCAGCAAACAAAAATGCGTATAAATACGTCATAACTGTGCCTCTTTTCTTTCTAAGGTAATCGCGTGAGCGATAACCGGAATTGAATGTTTTTGTTGGGAAAGGGTGGGCGAAAACAAAGCACCTGTTGCGACGATTAAAACGCGCTTCAAAGTACCTTTTAACATTTCTTTTAAAATATAACCCGCTAAAAAAACTGCTATACAACCGGGCCCACTTCCACCAGCATATACTTTTTCTTTTTCGCGATGAAAAATTGAATTTCCCGCATCTAAATGATTTTTTAAATCGATTCCATCCTCTTTAAAACACGCTTTTAAAACTCTAGTCCCTACCGAAGATAAGTCACCTGTTACAATTGCGTCATAGTCCTCTACGGTTTCATTTTGGCTATTTAAATGATCCACAATCGTATGATAAGCCGCATAAGCCATAGGACTCCCCATATCATTCAGATTCGCTAAATTTGGATCATAAACTTTTCCATAAGTAAGTCCCGTAATTTGAATCGGAGATGGCTCTCTAGAAACGATAAAACTTGCACTTCCCGTCACTGTAATCGTACTTGAATCTTTCTTTTGGATGCCATAGTCATTGGGATAACGGAATTGTCGTTCCGCAACACTTTTAGAAGAACTCGTAAACACTAATCCATGCAGAATATACTTATTATCGACATACGTCGCTGCTAAACCTAATGCTAAAGGTAACGTCGCACACGCACTATATACGCCAATAGCGGCGCTTGATAATTCTTTCATTACTCTTGAAGTAATAGCAATTTGATTGCTTAAATCACCACCAAAAACAAGAGGAATTTCTCCAATTTCGGTTTTACCTTTAAGTAACGCTAATTCAATCGCTCTTTTGGCTAAATGAATTTCTCCTTCTTCAAACGTTTTTTCTCCCACATAATCATCTTTAACGCTTTCATCAAAATAATCGCCATAAGGTCCCTCTTTTTCTTTTTTTCCGACAATCGAAGAAAAAGACTTAATATAAACATGATGAAAATTCATATGGAAACTCATAAGCTCACTCCTATAAAACTCAACAAGAAACGGATTACTGCGTAAATAAACGCACTAAAAATACCATAGGTAATGACACTACCCGCTAAATAAAACATGCGTGAACCTAAGCCATATATTGGACCTTCAAATTTTGATTCAATCGCGGATGATGCCATCGAGTTAGCGAATCCGGAAGTCGGAATGAATAATCCCGCTCCAAATTTTCTTGCTAATTTTTTATAAGTTCCCGTCATCGTTAAAATCGTGGTAAGAATAATAATTACACTGGTAGAAATAAGGCCCGCATTTTCTTTCGTTGCCCCTAAATAACGAAAACTCATATCATAAATAAAATGCGCAAATAAGCCCATACATCCACCGACCAAGAATGCGAATAAAAGATGTTTTCCTTTCTTCTCTTTTACTTGGCTTTCTTTCACAATTTCTTGAAAACGTTCGTCTTTCATCGTACCACCTCATTTTTATTGTGTTAAAAAAGAGGTGATTTCATTCATGCGACCAACATTCGTTTTAATTTTTCTAAAATCTTTTTTTCCATTCTGGAAATTTGCACTTGCGATACAAAGAAACGTTCTGCACATTCTTGTTGTTTCATTTCATCAAAATATCGCATTTTAATTAATAACTGTTCTTTTGGATCTAGCTTTTTTAAAGCCTCTAATAAATCCATTTTATCTAATTCTTCTAAAACATCATTTTCTCCTAAAGTATCTTCAAAGACAAAATGATCATCATCCATTGGAGTCGATAATGAAGTTGGGTAGTAATGAGATTCAATCGCCATATGAATATCTTCTCTAGGTACATCGAGTTCTTTCGCTAAATCATCAATGGTCACCGCTCTTTCTAACTTCATTTCTAACTCTTTTTCTTTCTTTTGGATTTTTAAATAGAGTTCTTTATATTGCCTGGATACTTTAATCACCCCATCATCACGGAAAAAACGTTTGATTTCTCCTAAGATTAATGGCACGGCATAAGTAGAAAATTGTACACCAAAATTCTCATCAAATTGTTGAATGGCTTTTAATAAGCCTAACATACCTACACTCACTAAATCTTCTTTATCGACCATACCGCTTTGATAACGAGAACATAAGGAAATCACTAAGGGCGTATGGACTTTACAAGCTTCATCTAGCGCTTGTTTATCGCCCTCTTTCGCTCTTTTTAATAAGTCGTAATCAACATTACTTGTCGCCATAAGCGTAAGTTAAAGCATTTGAAAAAACTTTTTTAATTGTGATTTTTGTTCCCATGCCAATCACTGAACGAATGGCAAATTCATTGCTTAATGATTGAATAATTGTTAATCCCATACCCGCTCTTTCTAAATCAGGACGCGTGGTAAAACTTGGCTTTAACGCTAATTCGATATTATCGATTCCAATGCCATAATCGCTGATAATCAAAGTTAATGAATCTTTATCGATGGTGGCTTTCATTACCACTTCTTTACTTGCATCTAAGCGATAGCCATGAATAATCGCATTACTCACCGCTTCGGAAACAATGGTTTTCACTTCACTTATTTCATCCATCGTTGGATTTAAAGGTGCAATAAAAGAAGTGACTACCATACGCGCAAAAGACTCATTCATCAACGTGGCACTAAAACGTACTTCCATTGTGTTCATGCATTAATCCTCACTTTCTTTTTAAACGCCACTACGCTTCGATATTCTTCCATAATGGAAAATAGTCCCGTCATCTCAATGAGTTTTCTTGTGTAGGTCGTGAGCCCCATCACGCCACAAAAGCCACCTTTTCGACGAATTTCGTTATATCTTCCTAAAATAAGACCAATACCTGAAGAATCTAGAAAACTTAAATTCGAAAAATCCCATAAGAGAAACTTAGCCCCATATTGTTCCATTTCACTTTGGATTAAACTGCGATAAGACATAACCCTCAATGAATCTAAATCACCAGAAATCGCAATGATGATACCATCTTCAAAGGGTGTGATACGTATTTTGCTTTCCATAAGCCCCTCCTTAGATGATAGTCTAGCAAAAGAAAAAAACGTCGTTAGGAAAAACGACGTTCTTCGACAAAACCCGATAAAAAAGCGTTCGACAAATTACGCTAAAAAACGCAAGAACATATCTTTAAAGTAATCGATAAAATGCATCATCTCTACATCTTCTAAAATCGTTAAAGGATAAGAAGTTACATTTTGATAAGGATCTTCAACATCTAAATACCCAACAATATCTCCCGCTTTTAAAGGCGCATTCATTTCTTCGATTCGCGCTTTGATTTTTAAATCTTCTACTTTCACGCCTTTATCTACAACGAGATTAATCTCACTTTTAGTAACAATGGGCGTATCTTTCTTCTTCGCTTTTAAGAAAGTATACGTTAATAATTCTTCATGCATAGGGAATAGCTTAATGTTTTCTAAGTTACTAAAACCTGCATTTAATAAAGCGGTCGTATCTTGCGCCCGATGTTCAATAGAATCTTCATGCATTACCACGGATATTAAACGAATGTGGTTACGCATCGCAGTGGCCGTTAAATTATAACCCGCCATACGCGTATATCCTGTTTTTAATCCATCCATGCCTTCATAGTGCCCCAACATTTTATTGGTATTTACAAGCCAAAATGGAGACGAGGTATTTTCTCTTACATACGCTTCTTTTAAACGCGTAAACTGAAATAATTTCTCTTGGAATTTCACTAAAGCTTGCGCCACAGTGGACATATCGCGAGGTGTCGTTACATGTTCTTCATCATCAAAACCTGTAGGATTTTTAAAATGGGTATTTTTCATTCCCATTTCTTTAGCGGTATCATTCATCTTTTTTACAAAACCTTCAGTCGAGCCACATAAGTGTTCTCCTAAAGCAGTGATGGCGTCGTTAGCGGAATTAATCGCTACCGCTTTAAAAAGGTCTTTTACTGACATTTTTTCATTCGGTTCAAGAAAGATTTGGGTACCACCCATACTCGAAGCATAAGAGGAACAAATGACTTCATCATCAAAACTTAATTTCTCTTTTTCAATGGCATCTAAAATTAAATACATGCCCATCATTTTGGTCATGCTAGCTGGATAATGTTTTTCATCCGCATTCTTTTCAAAAAGCACCCGTCCCGATTGCGCTTCAATTAAAATCGCGGCGTCCGTATGTAATGAAACTTCCATTTTCGGTGCTTCTTTTCTCACGACTTTTTTCATTGGTGTAAATACGCTAAAGATGAGTAAAATTGTAAGCCATAGTTTTCCCATGAAATTCACCTCAAGAAAATGTATGAAAAGATGAAAAAATATAGAACGAATTCACGATATAAAAAATAGGGTTTTTATTGTTTTTAATTTTAAATTTTGTTATGCTTTTTTTAGAAAAAAATGAATGGGGGATGAAACTATAATGGAAGAAGAAAATATAGAACAAGCGATGGAAAGAATCGCAAGCAACTACCGCAACACTTTTTATTCACCTTCTAAAGCGGAAGCAAAAATTGAAATCACACCGCGTGTAGAAGGAAAAAAAGTAATTTTTAAAACGAATCTTGTGTTTAATCACTTAGACCGTTTTAAAGATCAAGCAGAAGATGATGAATTTATGGAACGCCTTCAATTTGAAATGGAAATCATGATTGCCCGCATTCGATTTAATGTTGACCAATGGGGACGCGCTCATGAAGGTGCGATTGAATTCTTAGATTTTGAATAATATAAAAAAACAGGCTATTGCATCCTTAAATATGACAATAACCTGTTTTTTCATTATTGATAATTGAACGTAATATAGTAATCGTTAGATAACCAAACTAAATAGGCTTGACATCTTTCTGCATCATTATAATAATAGTCAATTCTTTTTCCATTATCATCTTCATAATTAGCTCTAATTTTATTTTTCCGATAATCCTTTAAATTAATGAAGGTGTAATTCGTTACTACTTCTTGTTCATCTTTGGAATAAAGTTGCACATAATAATATTTATTTTTTCTATCTTTTGAAGTGTCTTCAACGGTATTTTTTCCTTCATAATTTTGAAATTCTTCTTCCGTAATGGCTTGAATTTCTAAAACATAATTCATACCCTTTTCTCGACCTTGGAAAGTTCCTTCAACTAGATATCTTTCTTTAGCCGTTAAGCGATAATATGCAATTGCCCCATATTGATATATCCCGTATAGGATAGAAGGCGCAAATAAAACAAGACTATAAAGAACAACAGGAATCGTTAAAACACAAATAAAGATAATAGCTGCTTTATGACCTTTTTCTTTTTTCATTATTCTTCCCCCTCATTCATATAATATGTGTCAATATTACACTAACACCTATTAGAAATTTAAAATTACAAAAACTTTTTTTCTTCTTTCTATTTTATTTTTTAACTATTTGTGTGCCCTAATATATCTCTTCTATATTTTAATAATATCATAGATATTTATTAAATCAATAGTTAGCATTGATTATAGCTTTTCTTATTAGACAATCTAATGATAATTTATCTATATTTTTCATTTTCTAAATTAATGGTTAGCATTAATTTTTTGGAG
>DLKT01000020.1:0-3137 GCA_002477825.1 Caryophanales bacterium UBA7581
AAACATTTCCCTAAAATGTTTAAGGGGCTCGGCAAGGCCGTGACCCATGGAGGTAAAAATGAAAAAATATCTTTTAAAAAATTATTTATTTACTATATTTGTAACCCTATTTACTGCCGTTCAATTCTTTTTCATTTGGCTTTATGAGCCATCACTTACATATGCACGAGTGGTGGAAGGGTTATATGCGTTGATCATCAGCACAGTGCTTGATGTTATCATTCGTAAATTAAGGGGATTTAAAGCCATCTTATTTTCTTTTATTTTAGGACCCATACGGCTTATTCCTCAACTCATCACATTTTATCTTGTTTTCTTTAAAAAACACTATTCACAAAGAGGAAATGGTGATATTGAAGGCTTTGGACCAACTTTTTTCTATGTGCTTATGACTTATGATCATGAATATCCTTACCGTAAATCCGAATTAAGTTCAGATAATGGTAGACGTTCCTCTAGTAGCGGTAGAAGACTAGGAAATCGTGGTTCTTCACAACAAGAAACCCCAAGAGGAAAGATTTCTAGTGCTATGGACCGTATTGCTCGTAACTATTCAACCATAAATTCCATTTCTGCTTGTGGTACGGTTTTAGACTTCCGCACAAGTGTTAGTGTGAGTGGCGTATCGACGGGATATATCGTCTTTACCATTACCGGTTACGTATCCGGAATTCGTCGCATTCCAGAACCCTATGATGCTAGTGATGCAAGAGATTCTATAGAAAGCTATTTACATAGCCTTTCTAGTAGCATTATGTCTGCAGTCGATAGTGCCTTTTCTAACTTTGTTACTTCCATTGATTATTCGGTGAATGTTCGCGTTGGACATATTGACGTCCGTTCATAGTTTTTATTCAATAAATCACCGAAGATTACATTGCTAAAAAATAAAAAATTCGTTATAATATTGCTTGTAATGAGGGAGGTTTCATTATGGCAGATTATGTTTACATTGAAAACTATTCAAAAAACGGAAAAATGGGAATTTCTCATGTGGTTTTTGATCAAATCGCATCGATTAGTGCCCAACGCATTAAAGGTGTTCAAATCCGTAAAAACTCCCAAGTACAACGTATTTTTAAGTTACGTAAACCGATTTCTTGTCAAATTCAAAATGGTATTGTCAATGTCAATATTGAAGTTACCATTAAAGCGGGGAGCAACGTCCACGAAGTTTGTATTAAAATCCAAGAAGAAATCGCTAACGCCCTATCGTCTTTAACCGAATTAGTGCCTTTTAACATCAACGTAAAAGTTTGCGGAATCGATTAAGCCTTCGGGCTTTTTTTATTGAAAAGAGTATATTTATGAAAGAAGTATCCCTTTTAAAATCTTATCTTCATCCATTAGGAAGAACTTTATATCATACGAAAAATGGTCGTAGTGGCCTTTATTTTGCGCATAGTAATAGTGGCTTTGCTTTACGAGTACTAGCAAAGGATAATTTTCATATGCGCTTAAACTTCGATAGTGAAGTGAATTTAGAAAACCAAAGTCAATATATGGTTCTTTATATTGATCGTCAATTCTATCAAAAATATGAATTGGAAAATGGTGATGTTACACTCAACTTTGATTTATCTTCTTTTAAAGGAGAGCACATACTTGAATTGATTAAAGTCAATGAACCACAACACGCTAAACTTCATCTTCTTTCTTTAGAAATAGAAAATGGTGAAATTCTTCCTTTTTTATCGCCTCATACCAAAAAAATGGAATTTTATGGAGCTTCCACGACTTCTGGTTTTGGAATTTTAGGAAAAAAAGAGGATCCCTTTACCTTAAAAACCGAGGATTCTTCTTTATCTTTTAGTTATCAAGTGCCTTATCAATTAGGTTATGAAACTAGTGTCATCTCCTATTCAGGGATGTCGATGGCCCTAACATTTCATCAACCTTTCACCCTTTTAGATGTTTATGATAAGCTAGACGGGACGATTCCTTGGGATTTTTCTTTATACCATCCTGATTACATCGTTATTGATATAGGAACGAATGATAATGAAAAATTAAAACACATCGAAGAAGAGAAGCAAGAGGAAGCAAGCGAACGCTATTACCAAAACTTACATTCTTTAGCGTTTCAACTTTTAAAAGAACATCCTTTGGCAACTTTAATTTTCATTCATAGTATGATGGTTCAAATTTCTCCTTATCTTATCCATCAAATGGAAAAAGTAAAGGACGAAATCAATAAGGAAACCAAAAATCGCGCATACGTGCTCGCATTTACGCCCAATCAAGAGGGAGCTTGTCATCATCCGAGTAAAGAAGCACATCAAAAAATTACCTCTCAAATCGTAGATTTGATAAGAAAATTAGAGAAATAAAATTTAAAAGAGCAGAATATCCGATGAAATTCATCTTTTTCAAAGAAAACATTATGAATTTTACCGGTTTAGTGATAAAATATTAAAGATAAAGGGGTGGAACCATGGCTCTATCAAGAAACGAAAGTCAAGAAAAAGCAATGATCATTATTTATGATGCATTAACAAGAGAAAATATGGGAATGGAATTCGACCCAAAAGAATTAATTGAAGATGTTATTGAACTTCCATACGATGAAGTAGATCTTTATATTAAAGAAGTTGTTGTTAAAGCTTTACTTCATAAAGAAGAATATATAGAAAAACTCGAAAAACACATGGAAACCTGGACTTTTAAGCGTTTAAACCGCTTAAATCAAGCGATTCTTTTGATGAGTTGTGCACACTTTTTCGATGTAAAAGATGCGGATAAAGCAGTTATTATTAACGTAGCAGTCACTTTAGCCAAACGATATCTCGATGACAACGATTATAAATTTGTTAACGCGATATTAGATAACGTTCTATGCTAGAAGTACCTTCTATATTATCCGTAAGTGCACTCAACCAATATATAAAAAGCATTTTTGATGAAGATATCCATTTAAGATCTGTTTGTGTGAGGGGAGAAATCTCCTCTTTTCGCCGTCCATCGAGTGGACATCTTTATTTTTCTATTAAAGACGCAAATGCGAAAGTCAAAGCAGTTATGTTCGCTCGCGATGCTTATCATCTATCTTTTGAACCTAAAGAAGGCGATGAAGTCTTAGTAGTAGGTAGAGTATCGGTTTATATGGAAAACGGCGAATATCAGCTTTATGTCGAAGA
>DLKT01000020.1:3189-28374 GCA_002477825.1 Caryophanales bacterium UBA7581
GAAATGGAGCCTTATGGCAAAGGAAAATACTTCATTGAATTAGAAAAATTAAAGAAAAAATTAGAAGCGGAAGGTTTATTCGCTATGGAGCGAAAAAAGCCGATTCCCACCTATCCTAAAAAGATTGGAGTCATTACTGCAAAAAACTCAGCGGCCTTTGCGGATATAAAAAAGAATATCTATCATCGTTTCCCTTTAGTGGAAATCTATGTATTTTACGCGACCGTACAAGGAGAAAAAGCCCCAGAATCGTTAATTAAAGCCTTTAACAAAGCGAAAACTTATCCGCTTGATACTTTAATCATTGGACGTGGGGGAGGCGCTAACGAAGATTTATCAGCCTTTAACGATGAAAAGCTTGTACGCGCTTTAGCGGATTCACCGATTCCTATTATTAGTGCAGTAGGACATGAAATCGACACTACGCTTTGTGATTTAGTCAGTTCCGCTCGTGTTAGTACGCCAACAGCGGCTGCCGTATTAGCGACACCCGATAAAAATCAAATCTATTTACATCTCGATGAATGCGAAAATAAATTATTAACGCTCATTCAACAAAAATACGCTTTGATGAAAGAAAAAGTTCGTTTTTATAAAAGTCAACCGATTTTTATGAGTCCTACGGCGACCATTCAAGAGCAAAGAAAAGAACTGAGCCGAAAGAAAAAAGAACTCTCACAATGCTTATTATCTTCTTTTGAAGAGAAAAGCCATCATTTTGATCTTTTAAAGAAACAGCTTTATCCTTCATTTGAAAGTATTTATGTAAGAAAAGTACATGATGTACAAGATAGAAAACAAAAGTGGAAAACTATTTCTATTCAATATTTAAAAGAGAAGAGACAACTCTTAACCCTTTATCAAAATCGTTTAGCGCTTCTTAATCCCGATAGTGTATTAGAAAGAGGCTATGCTTATCTAGAAGATGAAGAAGGGCATATCGTTTCCTCTATCACACAAATAGAAGAAGGGCAAACGATACAAACCACTTTAAAAGATGGTATAATAACAAGTAACGTAATCAAAAAGGAGAATACTCATGGAAGAGAATAAAATGACGTTTGAAGAGAAACTACAACGCTTAGATGAAATCGTAAAAACAATGGAAAATCGTAGCCTTGCATTAGAGGAAAGTCTCGCTCTTTTTAAAGAAGGTAATGCTTTAATTAAAGAACTCGATCAAACCCTTCAAGAAGCTGAAACTTCCATTCAATCCATCATTGAAAGCGATGAAAATAGTGAAAAGTAAATTATTAGTTAATTATTAGTAAATAATTAGTAGAAAGGAGCCGGAGTGTATGGCAGATATTCTTGCAAAACAAATCAAAGAAATGCCCTTATCGGACCTACCTTCGGTAGCCGATAACCTACGAAAACAAATTATTGAAAGCACCGCTAAAAACGGCGGTCATTTATCTTCCAATTTAGGTATTGTTGAAATCACGATGATGCTTCATCGCAATTTTGATTTTACCCATGACCAACTTCTTTTTGATGTCGGTCATCAATCCTACGCCCATAAGCTCATTACAGGACGTTCTTTAGATAGACTTCGTCATAGCGATGGTGTTTCTGGTTTCCAAAAAAGAGAAGAGTCCGCGTATGATGTCTTTGAAGCAGGGCATAGTAGCACCTCTTTAAGCGCCGGCTTAGGCATGGCCATTGCTCGTGATTTAAATCAAGATCATTATGAAATCGTGGTCGTCATTGGAGATGGCAGTATTTCTTCTGGCCCTTCATTTGAAGCTTTAAATGACATTGCACATTTACATCATAAACTGATTATTATTCTAAACGACAACGAAATGTCGATT
The DNA here is from genome assembly GCA_002477825.1 of Caryophanales bacterium UBA7581. Classification (GTDB taxonomy): domain Bacteria; phylum Bacillota_I; class Bacilli_A; order RFN20; family CAG-826; genus CAG-826. Next base: position 5,004 of record DLKT01000020.1, read on the forward strand.
TCTAAACCCGTAGGTGGTACCGCCAAATTATTCTCACGCATCCGTATTTCTAGTGGTTATACCAAAGCAAAAACTCGTTATCAACGCTTTTTAAGTAAAACGAAAGTAAGTCGTGCTTTCTATCGCTTTACTTCTCGCATAAAAAACGCCTTTAAACGTTTAGTTTTACCATCAACTTATTTTGAAAGTTTAGGCATTGATTATTTAGGTCCAATTGATGGACACGATATCGTAGAACTCGATAAAACCTTAAAAAAGGCCAAAAAATCACCACAAACCATCTTAGTGCATTGTTTTACCACTAAAGGAAAAGGGTATTCCTATGCTGAAAAAGACACTTTAGGCTATTGGCATGGGGTCCAACCTTTCCAAATTGAATCAGGTGAAGCCAAAGAAGAGAAGAAAGGCCTCACTTGGAGTGCTTTTTATAGCCAATTAGTGGATGAATCCATGCAAAAAGATGAAAATATTGTTTATTTAAATCCTGCGATGATCTATGGATCAGAAGCCATGGATATCTTTGAACATTATACAACCCGCGCTTTTGATGTCGGCATTGCTGAAGAACACTGTTTATCGATGGCTAGTGGCTTAGCTATTAATAAAAAACATCCGATTGTGGCCATTTATTCTACCTTTTTACAACGCGCTATCGACCAATTAAATCAAGATTTATGCCGCATGGAACTTCCTTGTACATTATTAATTGATCGAGCTGGCCTTGTCGGAGCGGATGGAGAAACTCATCAAGGTATCTATGAAGAGGCTTTTTTACTTGCTAACCCTAACATTATTGTTTCTATGGCAGCAACAGAAGAAGAAGCGAAACAACTTTTCCATCTATCATTAACTTCTTCCATTCCTTTTGCTATTCGTTATCCACGTTCGACGATGCTCGTGAGCAAAAAGAAAAGAGTAGTTACTCTAGGAAAATGGCTTTGGTATCGAAGAAAACATGAAAAAATGCTCGTTATTGGTGTCGGTCCTTTACTTTATGAACTCTATCAAGAAAGCAATCATGAGAATTTAAATATTGATTTCTTAAACGCTTTATTCTTAAAACCGATGGATGAACACGCTTTAAAAAGTGTTTTAGATTATCCAACCATCGTTTTATATTCCCCCTATAGCACCGCTTATGGGTGGGTTAATCAAGTCATGCAACGGCTATTCCTTTTAGGCTATCAAGGAAAAATCATTATAAAAGCCATTCCTGACCAATTTGTGAAACAAGCTACCCAAAAAGAGCAGTTAAAAGCTTTTGGATTAGATGTTGCTTCGCTGATTGGACTATTAAAGAAGGAGGAGAAAGTATGTTAGTGTCTTTATCTATTCATAATTTTGCCATTATTGAAGATCTTGACGTCCAATTTACCAAGGATATGAGTATTCTTACGGGTGAAACTGGCGCGGGTAAATCTATTCTTATCGACGCACTTTCTTTACTTCTAGGCGAACGTAGTTCCTTTGAAAAGATTCGTGTGGGTGCTTTAAAAGCCCAAATTGAAGGGGAATTTGAAATTCAAAAAGAAGCTTTACTTCATCACTTCCAAGAAATATATGGTGAAGATATCATTCCCGATGCCCATTTAAACATTACTCGTATTCTCGATAGTAATGGTAGAAGTAGTTTACGCGTGAATGGGGTAATTTTCCCCATCAGTAAAGCTAAAGAAATGATGCTTTCTTTAATTGACATCCATTCGCAAAACCAAAACCTTCTTTTATTAGATGAAAAGAACCATTTAGGTCTTCTTGATGCCTTTGCTCACCAACATCAACCTTTAGATACCTATCAAATCGCTTATCAAGAATATTTAAAAGAGAAGGAAAAAGAAGAAAACTTCCAAAAAACCTGTCTAACGAATGAAGATATAGAAGAAATTCAAGAGCAAATGAAAGAATTAGAAGACGCGAATATTGAAGTTGGAGAAATCGATCAACTTGAAGAAGAAAGAAATCGTCTTCTTTCTTTACAAAAGATTTTAGAAAGCGCAAATCACTTTCAAGAACTCATCGAAGGAGAAAGTGGTGCCTTAACGCAACTTTATCTTGCGAAAAAAGAGTTAGAGCGGAGTGGTGACACAACTTTCTTAAAATTTAGCGAACAAATCGGTGATATTTATTACGCTTTAGAAGATATTCAATCGAATGTCACACAAGAAGTGGATAACTTACAAGGCGGAGAAAACCGTTTAGAATTCATCGATGACCGTCTTTATTTCTTAAAGCGTCTTGTAAAGAAATATCAAACCGATGAAGAAGGTTTATTAACGAAAAAGCAAGAATTAGAAGAAAAACTCTATCAAGCCGAACATTTTGATACGCTTTATCATGAACAAAAAAAGAAGACACAAGCTGCTTATCAAGAAGTTTTACGTCTAGGTCAAGCTTTAAAAGACTTTAGAAAACAAAAAGCACATGAGCTAGAACAAGAAATTGCTTCTGAATTACTGGATTTAGCCTTAGAAAATGCTTCATTTAAAGTAGAAATTCTAGATAAAGAACCAAGTATCGACGGATTAGACCGCGTACGCTTCTTATTATCAACCAATAAAGGTACGCCATTAATGCCTTTAAAGATGGTCGCTAGTGGCGGAGAAACGTCACGTGTAATGTTAGCCTTAAAAGCAGTATTTTGTAAGCTAGGCACCCTAGAAACCATTATTTTCGATGAAATCGATACCGGTGTTTCCGGAAGAGTGGCCATGCACGTCGCTAAAAAGATGCGTCAGATGTCTTCTTGGATTCAAGTGATTGCAATTTCGCATTTACCACAGGTCGCCGCGGCCAGTGATCATCATTATTACGTGGAAAAGCACGTAGAAAACGATGTGACAAAATCTTCCATTCGTCTTTTAAATGAAAAAGAAAGAATAGAAGAAATTGCCAAAATGATTTCCGGAGAAGAAATCACCGATAGTTCTAAAGTTTTAGCTAAGGAACTCATGAAAGAAGCGCATCAGGCATAAATTACCTATAAAAATTACCTATATTTAACAAATAGCAATCGTAAAAACGACCTAACACTACTGTTGAAAGGAGAAGTTTATGAAAATACGATTGCTTTTTTTATCTTTGGTAGCCTGCTTATGTGCGGGAAACCAAATAGCGAAAGCCTATGCGAAAGATTTAGTGCCTGGCGGAGAAAACGTTGGTATTGAAATTCGTCCTGACGGCTTAATTATCTCAGGAACCTATGACGTGAAAAGTGGTTATACCATTTATAATCCTTCGCGCGATAGTGATATTAAACGTGGTGATTTACTCTATGAAATGGAAGGAAATGCCATTTCGTCTTTAGAAGATTTTTCTACTCATTTTCAAAAATATGTCGATGAAAAGGAGGAAGTAAGAATTCGTTTAAAAAGAAAAGAGAATTCTATCACTCGAAAATTACGGATTATTAAAGAAGATAACCGGTATCGAACGGGTCTCTATATTAAAGAAAGACTTATCGGGATTGGTACCATTTCTTTTTATGACCCCGATACCAAAATTTATGGCGCTTTAGGTCATGCGATTATTGATAATGACTCAGGAACCATGGTAGAAGTGAAATCCGGCGCGATTTACGCCTCCAATGTAAAAGGGATTAATAAATCTACGAATGGAAATCCTGGAGAAAAAGTCGCCACCTTTTCTAATCATGAGACCTTAGGAACGGTTTTAGAGAATACTTCCATTGGTATATATGGTCAATATGAAGATTTACCCAATAATAAAAAGCCTGTTCCATTAGCGAAACATGATGAAGTAGAATTAGGTTCTGCGGAAATTTATACGGTAACCGAAGGACAAAACGTCATGCGCTACAACATTGAAATTACGCAATTAAAGAAACAAGACGTGAGTGATATTAAAGGAATTACCTTTAAAGTCGTCGATCAAACGCTTTTAGAAAAAGCGGGTGGTATTGTTGCGGGGATGTCCGGTAGTCCGATTTTACAAAACGGAAAACTCATCGGTGCCGTTACCCACGTTTTAGTGGATAAAGTGCAATATGGTTACGGAATTTACATGGAATGGATGTGGGAAGAAGCCGAAAGACTTGCTTCTACCTCTACTTCATTTACAAATTAAATGCAAAAAACGCTAGTTTCTTCCATAAAGGAATGAAAAAGAACACTTTTCATTGAAAAGGAGCAAAATTCGACGAAATCAAACAATGTAAGCCCTTATAATTGAGTCATAAGTAAATAACTCGACTGATTTATAAGGAGGAGATATAATGGAGAAAATCAAGGTTTTCGTTGTAGATGATAACCCAGAAACAGTCAGTTTAGTAACCTCAGCAGTAAGTATGCAGTCCAATATGTATGTCATAGATTCCGCTTCTAATGGTGATGAAGCGTATCAAAAGTTGAAGTTATTAGGGAAAATCGATGTTTTAATTACGGATTTAATCATGCCTAAGGTAGATGGTTTCCATTTACTAAGAAAAATAAGAGAGAAGAAAGAGGTGCAAGTTCAGCACATTATTGTGATGAGCGCTTTAGTGAATGAAAGAGTCCTCGGTATGGTGGCGAATTTAGGTAGCGAAATGTTCTTAATGAAGCCATTAAACACGAACTCTCTTATTGAAAGTATTTCTTCTATGGTTCATCCTGAAGAAAGTGATTATTCTATTAAGAAAAAAGAGAAGGACGTCGAATCCCAAATCACCAATTTATTACATGAAGTCGGCATTCCTGCCCACATTAAAGGCTATACCTATTTAAGGACTGGTATTTTACAAACATTTCATAATCCAGATTACATTGGACGAATCACAAAATTACTTTATCCTGAAATTGCTAAACGCTATAAAACTACAGGATCAAGAGTAGAAAGAGCGATTCGTCACGCTATTGAGGTCGCATGGACAAGAGGTAACATCGATACAATCGACGAAATCTTTGGTTATACTATTTCGGCAAGTAAGGCTAAACCTACGAATTCCGAATTTATTGCGATGATGGCAGACTATTTATCCATTCAGCAAAAGAAAACCATCATGATGTAGTTTAAGGAAAAGAGGAATCAAGAAAATTCCTCTTTTTCTATGCTATAATAGAGAAAAGGGGTGAGTGAAATGAGCCGAATTATTGTTCATATTGACTTAAATTGTTTCTTTGCTCGTTGTGAAGAAATTAAAAACCCCGCTTTAGAGCATCTTCCTATTGCTGTAGGAGGAGAAGGAAGAAGAGGTATTATATCGACCGCTAATTATGAAGCACGAAAATATGGTGTTCATTCCGCGATGCCTACTTATATGGCTAAAAGACAATGCCCAAAACTGATTTTATTACCGAGTGATTTTGCTTTTTACCATGAAAAATCCGAAGAATTCATGCGTTTTGTAAGAAAATACGCCGTTACCATAGAAAAAGCTTCGGTCGATGAATGTTATGTTGATATGACGGAAGAATTAAAAGGGGTACCAGATGTCCGCGCTTATTTTCTTTCTTTTCAAGAAAAATTACATGAAACTACGGGCTTATATTGTTCCATTGGTATTGGCCCCACCAAATTCTTAGCGAAAATGGGTTCTGATTATAAAAAGCCAAAGGGTCTAACGATTATCCGTAGAAGAGACGTACCGAAGATTATTTTTCCTTTACCGATTGATGATATGTATGGAATTGGTAAAAAAAGTGCCCCTCGATTACATCAACTCGGCATACATACCATTGGTGATTTAGCTAAAGATGACTCTTATGAAGTGAAGAAAACCTTAGGTAAGTTCTATTACGTTTTAAAAGACTGGGCAGTAGGAAAAGGTGATGACCACGTCGAAACCGAGCCATGGGACCCTAAATCCATTGGCCATTCTTCGACTTTCTTGGAAGATACCGAAGATTATGAAGAAATTAAAAAGCTTCTTTTAGATTTAACTAAAGAAGTAACAGACGAAGCCAAAAGAAAACGAAAGAAGGGCAATACCGTTCAAATCGTTTTAAAGTATAGTGATTTCCATGTAAGGAATCGCTCAATGAAGATGAGTGAACCCGCAAACGACTTCCAAACCGTTTTCCTTTATGTTATGAAATTATTCGATAAACATTATCAAGGAGAACCCATTCGTCTAGCCGGAGTTACCTTACAAAACCTGCAAGATGAAGAGGATATCGTTGTGCAAATGAGCTTATTTAATTATCAAAAACACGAAGAGGAAAGTGCAACCAAGCTCCTCATTCAAGAATTAAATCGAAAATTGGAAACACCGATGTTTAAACGGGCTTCCGAAGTAAAAAGTGACAAAAAGTAAATATTTAGTAAACAATTAGTAGAAATTAGGTGGTTTTAAAAATGAAACTTGAAGATGCAAAGGACCTATATGTTCAATATTTATACGTCGAAAAGGGATTAACTCCCATTACGATTGGTAACTATCTTGATGATCTCAAGTTGTTTTTTACGTTCTTAAAAGAAAAGCAAGTGGCAGACACCAAAGACCTTCAAAGTGACGATCTTCTTCAATTTGTAAGAGAGCAAAGCATAGAAGGAAAAATGCCAACTACCATTACAAGAAGAGTTTCAACCTTAAGAAATTTTTATATCTTCTTACAAGGTGAAAACCTCTTCGTTGGAAAAATTCCTGAAATTCCCGCTCCTAAAAAAGGCATTCATTTACCTACCTGTCTTTCTTTAGAAGAAGTGGATGCTTTATTAGAAGCACCGGATACCTCTACAGATGCGGGCATGCGAGATAAAGCAATGCTAGAACTCATGTATGCTTCAGGTCTACGCGTATCGGAACTTTTATCTTTAGATCGCTCGGGTATTAATTTCGATAATGGTTTAGTAAGAATTATCGGAAAAGGGCATAAAGAACGCATCGTACCCATGGGCGATTTCGCTAGTGAATACGTGGAAAAATACATGGTAGAAGTAAGAAGCCGTAATCCAGGCGCTAAAAGCAAGTATGTCTTCTTAAATCGAAATGGTAAACCTTTAACCCGCCAATATTTCTTTCAACAAGTGAAGAAATACGCAAAACAAGTGGGTATTCAGGTTTCTATTTCTCCCCACACCTTACGTCACTGCTTTGCCACCCATTTATTAGAAAATGGTGCCGATTTAAGAGCAGTACAAGAGATGCTAGGGCATACCAACATCGCTACGACGCAAATTTATACTAACATTTCCACGCGTCGAATCGTCAGCGCTTATGATTTGTATACCAAACGGAAATAGTGTATACTATGTATAGAAAAGAGGAGAGTTTATGAAAAAATTCAAAAGAATATTTATTATCGTAATGGATTCCGCTGGCATTGGTGCTATGAAAGATGCCGCTAAATTCCATGACGCCGGGACGAATACCTTTGTACATACCTCTATTCGCTGTGGTGGACTCAATATTCCCACCCTTGAATCCTTAGGCATTCGTGATTTAGGACCTGTGGTTGGTACAAAAGTTGTATCTCACCCGCACGCTTATTCGATGATCTTAAATGAAGCGAGTAACGGAAAAGATACGATGACAGGCCACTGGGAAATGATGGGAATTTTAACAACCAAACCATTCCAAACTTTTACAGACCATGGTTTCCCCCAAGCTTTAATTGATGAATTAGAAGAAAAAACGGGACATAAGGTTATTGGTAACTATGCTTCTAGTGGTACTGAAATCTTAGTGAAACTCGGAGAAGAGCAAATGAAAGAAAACTCTTTAATCGTTTATACTTCCGCCGATAGCGTGCTTCAAATCGCTGCTCATGAAGAAGTGACAGGCGTTAAAGAATTATATCGTTGCTGTGAAATTGCTCGTGAAATCTGCATGCGCCCTGAATATTTAGTGGGCCGTGTTATCGCTCGTCCTTTTATAGGAAAAGACGCGACTTCCTTTAAAAGAACCTCTAATCGCCATGATTACGCTTTATCTCCATCAGGGATTACCGCGATGGATATCTTAAAAGAGCATGGCTATGAAGTTTCTTGCATTGGTAAGATTTATGATATCTTTAATGGCGCAGGTGCCACCCGTACCCAAAAGACGGTTTCTAACGTTGACGGCATGAATAAAACCATTGAAGAAGCCAAAAACAAAGATTATGAAGGAATTTGCTTCGTCAACTTAGTCGAATTCGATAGTGAATATGGTCACCGTCGTAACCCCATTGGTTATGGTCACTGTTTTGAAGAATTCGATGTTAAATTAAAAGAACTCCTCGAAGTTCTTCATGATGACGATTTAGTTTTAGTCACTGCGGACCATGGAAATGATCCAACCCACACCGGAACGGATCACACCCGTGAACACGTCCCATTATTATGCTATTCGAAGTTATTTAAAGAAGGGCATATGTTAGATGAACGGAATTCCTTTGCGGATATCGGAGCAACCATCTTAGAAAACTTCGGTTTAACCAAAGATCCTTCGATGATTGGTACCGTAATTGAAGACTTATTAAAATAAAAGCCTATAAGCGCCCATCTGCGGCGCTTTTTATTTTGGCTAAGCATTTATTCGTATAGGTCAAATATCCTTCGCTTTGGAGCTTAGAAATCAAGCGAGAAGCCGTTTCTCGAGGAATACATAGTTCTTTGGCAAAAGATGTAATAGAAGAAATAACATAGACATTTTGATTTTCTTTCCATTTCCATTCTAAAAAGGCTTTCATGCGTTTGGTTAGATTTTGAATAGAAAGAATGTTGTAGCGTTTGGTAAGGGTAATCGTCTTATCTGCGATAATCGACATATAAATTGAGAAAAATTCCGCATTATTTCTTAATAAAGCGAATAAATCTTCTTTAGTAATTTCATAAAGAACCACAGGTTCTAGCGTCATAATATCACTTAAATAAATAGGAGAAGAGGAAAAAATCAAGTTATTTCCAAATATTGAAGGCGCATGAAAAAGATTAAAAACACTTTCATTTCCATCTTCATCCGTCTTCGTCATAACGATACTACCTTGGATAATAAAACTCACGGTATTACAAGTATCTCCCATATGATGTAAAAATGTTTTGTTGTTATATTCATGAATCATAAATAATTTTCTTTCTTCGTCTTTTAAAGAAAAGAGTAAACCTTGAATTTTATCCATCTTTTTTGCTCCTTTTTGTGATAATTATCACAGTATCATTTTTTATTATAGCATATAATAAACATCGAGGTGAAATTTATGAAAAAAAACTTATTTACATTCTTATTATTAGCCCTTTGCTTAACGGGCTGCCAAAATGGTGAAAAGCCAAGCACATCCAATACAACAGAGCTTCCTACAAGTTCTTCTAGCACAGTAGAACAAAAAAATGCGACAATTATCTCGCCTAAAGGAACACCAGCGATTGCCATTGCCAATTACGCTATCAATCATCAAGATGATGTCGAACTCGTTGCCGGTCCTGATGCTTTAGTAGCCGCATTTACCGGAGGAACCAAAGATATTATCGTCGCTCCAATTAATTTGGGCGCTATGCGTTATAACAGTGGAAATACCACTTATCGCTTATATCGCACAATTGTTTGGGATAATCTTTATGTTGTATCTCGTACCAAAATTAACACCATTGAAGATTTAAAAGACAAGGATATCACATCCTTTGGTAAGGGAAGTACCCCACAAATCGTCTTAGAAACTATCTTCAATCACGCTAATTTTGCTAAAGATAAGATTACTTATACCGATAATGTTGTCTCCGCTTTAAGTATGTTTAATACCAATCAAGCCGATATCGTTATTTCCGCTCAACCTAACGTTTCTAGCTTAACTCCTAATGACACGGATTTATTTGTTACATCTTTAAGTACTTTCTGGAAAGATGCAACTAACTTAGAAACCTATCCTCAAAGTGGTATTTTCGTGAAAAATGATAGCTTAGATCAAATTAAAGACACATTAACCGCGATTGATGAACAATATAACACCATCAACGAAAACGTTGAAAGCACCGCTAAAAATGCGTCTCAATTATTAGAAATGCCAGAAGCTTTACTCAAGAAAGCCATTCCAAACTGTGGTTATAAAGTAGTCGAAGACGAATTTACCTATGTTAAAGGTTATTATCAAGCCATGATTGACTTAGGTTTAGATAAAGCCGTAGGAGGTAAGTTACCAGATGAAAACTTCTACATTACAAAGTAGAAGAAAATCTTGGCTAGCTTCTTGCATATCCTTTGTCTTTATTATTGGACTCTTTATTCTTATATCATCTAAAGCGAAGGATAGCCAAATCTATCCTTCGTTAAAACAAGTATTTCAACAAATTGGTTATATCTTTACCCATCAATATGAAGGTTTATCTTTCATTTATACCTTTTTAAGAGTTTTATTTGTTTTAGTACTTGCCATTATTAGTTCCTTACTCATATCTTATTTATATTATTTAAAGCAATGGACCTATGGCTTCTTTCAACCGATTTTGGTTATCATGAAGAGCATACCTGTGGTTGCTTTAGCGGTTTATATGTTTCTTCTTGTAGGAAGTAAAAGAGGACCTTATTTCATCGCTTATTTAGTCGCTTTACCCATTATGCTAGAAGGATTTATTCTTGGTATTGATTCAATACCACAACCGATCCAAATGGAATTAGCGCTTACGGAAGTACCTAAATGGAAGAAATTCATTCAAATTTACCTTCCTATGATGAAAAAAAGCTTAGTTACCGCCTTCCTTCAAACCTTAGGAATTACCTTTAAATCCATGATTATGGGTGAATATGTCTGTCAAACCAAAAATAGCATTGGCGTTCTTATTTATGATTCAAAGTCATTCTTAGAAATGGACATGCTTTTAGCGGTGAGTATTCTTATCGTAATCATCGTATTTATCGGTGAAGTCATTGCTAAAAGAATAGAGAAAAAATTGTTTGCATAAAATGACGATAGATAGCTTTATCTATCGTTTTTTTCTTATATTTCAACGATTTTCACACTATATTTCCACTTAAGCCAAACAATATGTTAAAATTTAAATAACTAATAGGGGAGTGAGTTCATGAAGAAAAAACTACATAAACGAAGACTAATAAAATACACATTTCTAATTGAATGGGCCTTTTTATTAATAAGTCTTCCATTTATCATTATTTCTTTTTTTCCTCCTTATATTGAGAATATGACATATCAAATTATTCATATCTGTGGAGCGAGCACTATTATCATACTATTTTTCTTTTTTTTATTTATTCAAATTAAGTATTCACCGATTCAATTTGATGAAGAAAAAATCACTATAACGAAATATAAATTATTTCGCATCAATAAAATCGTTCAGCAACAAGTCTTCTATTATAAAGATATTGAATCCATTCAATTCCGAAATCGTTCAGTTTTTAGTTTCTTAGCCCATAATGATCAAGATATGACTATTTTTCTTAAAAACGGTATAAATGAGCGGATTGCTCTTAATTATTATGTTTATTTCCTATCAAAAACAATGATTTTAAAGGCATTTAAAGCATTTAAGAAGAAGGAACTTATTCCTCAATAAACGCTTTAGTAGCGTCCATCTCAGAGCTTGGACGCTTTTTTTATGCGCTTTTCCCTTGCAAGAATATTCACAATTTGTTAGGAATAATTTCATTTCCTTCGTATATAAAATATAGGAGATGAATAACTATGGAAACTAAACCTAATGAACCCTATTATAAATTCAAAGAAAAAGGCGATGAGGATGAAGATAAAGAACGTAGCGTAAAAAAGCAACTGACTCTTCAAATGAAAGGTCTTAAATCGCAACTAGAATGGTTAAAGCGTCAGATTGAATATCTAACTTTCGCTGAGACGCATGAATCACAATTTGAATTAAAGAAAGGCGAAATCTATGAATTCGATTGGGGCGTCAATGTGAATACGGAATTCAGCAACCGACATTACGGTGTCGTGTTAGCGGATTCTTCTAAAAATAATCCACTCGTTTTAGTATGTCCTTTAAAGACAAATCGTTATGGAGCGAATCCACATAGCGATGTGAATATTGGTTATGTCACACAAATTGTATCGAACGCTGAGACGCTAGCGGTCGTCAATCAGATCCGCGCTCTTGATAAATTACGACTTTATGTAAGACCAATTATTCATGAAACGATTACCAATCCAGAAGGTAAAATGTGTGTCAGTGAAGAACAGATGAAATTAATTGAAAAAGGCATTCTTAGAATCCTCAAAATCTCAAATAAGTAAATTCAGTTATAATTTAGTAGTTATTTAGTAGTTATAAAGTAGATTAAACACACCAATGGATTGTGGATAAGTCAGCAAAATATCGATAAATACTAAAGAAATAAACTTATCATCAAATGTTGAAAAGTCCGATTAAAAGCCGTTTTTAGCAAATTTACTTTACATAATAATGATTATACGAAGTTGCTATATACTAAAAATTGTTGTCGTTTATTGTCATTTAGCCGACTTTGCAATGATAAGTTTACGGGGTGTTTATCATTTCAACTCATTTCGGCTCTTACCCTTAGTATTAGTATATATATCTTAGTCAAATAAAATAGCCATAGATATAACAATGGCTAAGTGTTGTTGAACGGAACTTTTCACGTCATTTTTTTGTGGGTGATAACCAAGCATAGCCCCATAGTGCAAGCACTCTTTTGCTTATGCTTGTTGCATCGCATTTTGTGGCAGTGTGCGCCAGTCGTAAAGTGCTAGTTCTAGCGTAGTGCCCCGCATAGCATTTTTGGTTTCGAACGGGTTGCCTATTCACTAGCACTTGACTACTTCACTTTTTCTCTTCTTGACTTGGTTTGTGATTTACGCCACTTTAAAGCGTCCTATTGCCAAAGGGGGCATAATTCCCCTTACACCCCTCTTTTGCTCAATGAAGACGCCTTTAAACGGCTTTTATCACTTCTTGAGCCTCTTTACTTCACTGCATTATGTTTCTTTTTGTTGCGAGCAACTATCGTATAATCCCGTATTATGTAAACTTGGTTACCTTAACGAGCATGCCTTTTCTCTGCATGCTCACTCTCTTAACGCCGCTATCTTAACGCTTACCACTTTCAGCGAGATGACCGCTCATGTTTACATAACTTGGTCGATTATACGAAGTTGCTATATACTGAAAAATAATGTCTTATTCTGTCGAAATACTGACTATAGGTCATTTTAAAAGCTTTTATTCACTTATCGTTAATGAATCTATCCTTGAAAGCGCGTTTAAAAAAAGTTATATCCCTCATCTCCATTTTGAGAAAAGAAATATAACTTATTCATTGTTAGTTAAAATGAGATACTAAGCATCTTTAATAAAAGGTGCAACATTCACATGAGGTAAATCCTTGAAGAGGGACTCAAAGTCAAAGCGTCTTCTTGCATCAGGTGAGAAAATATGAACGACGATATCATAGGCATCAACTAATACCCATTCACTATCATTCTTCCCTTCGGTATGGTGAATTTTCATACCAAGCTTTTCAATGGCTTCCACTACTGATTCTTTAATAGCGTTTACTCTTCTAGAGTTACTGGCAGTACAAACGACATAATACTCCACTAATGGGTTGGCGGTACTCATATCAATTACATCAATATCTTCGCCTAACTTATCGTCGATTGCGCGTATAACGGCGCTTAACACTAATTCTTTCATTTTCTACTACTCTCTTTCTTTTAAATAATAAGTAAAGCATGCATCGCTATAGCGATTATGAATTTCTTTACTTTTTGACTCTAAAAACTTCTTATTTTCTTTTAAAACGAAGCGAAATCCTTCTTCATCATCTTTTAAACATGCATCAATCATATATTGAGAATCATAGCCACGTTTAGGATCAATTTTATCACTAGCGTAGATGATTTTACCTAATCGAGTCATCTTCTCTTTCCCGGTACAATGATATTCGATAGCGGACACGATTTCTTGATCTTGAACACCAAATGCCGTTTTTGCTAAATAAGCACCGATAAATTGATGATAAGACCAAATGGGTAAATCTAATTCATTGGGATAATGCTCTTCCATGATTTTTCTTCCCGCTTCTTCTTTTTCCATCGCTTTACCGATATCATGTAAAAGTCCCGCTAAAAAGGCTTCAAAAGGTCGATAATGGTTCCTTTTCGCGATTTGATACGCTAATAAGGCCACGGAGCAACTATGGATGTAGCGTTTCTCATTCATAAAGGAGAATACTTCTCCATATCGATATAACTTCTTCTCCATGATATAGCGTAATACTGCCTTTGGCGTATCAATCGATTGTAATTCTCTAATCGCCGTGCTAGAAGTATAAGAGGTTTTCCCTTTAATTTGGATAACGTGATAAATAGATGCGTTTAAATCGGCTTTAGAAGACCATTCCTCGTCATTTCTTCCATAGCTAAGGAATTGTACAAGGTTGATTAATTCGTCAATCTCATGCCATTCATGAAGCCTTTCTAATTGATCTTCGCCAATTAAATAATATAACTTCACTTCTTCTTGCTGCTCTTGATATTGTTTAACCAATTTTTTCACGGTTTCAACGGTATAATGCCCTCCATCTTCATCTTCCATTTCTATCAAAGAAAGATGAAAGTAAGGATACGCTTTTAAAGCTAGCTTTAACATGGCTAATCGATCTTCATCGCGTTCTGGTGCTTCTTTCCAACGAGGTTTCTTCGCAGGAATAAAGATTACTTCATCCGCTTCTACTGCTTCATAAGCGGCTTTGGCCATACGAAGATGACCAAAATGAATGGGGTTAAAGGACCCACCAAATAAAATAATGCGTTTCATTTACTTACCTAAGTGAATCTTTGTTTGTTTGCGATTTTTACGATATAAAACAATCATGCGGCCAATGACTTGAATGACTTCAGCATGGAGTTTCATTGATAAATCAATGGCAAGTTCGGTTAAAGGCGTCTCCACTGTCTTTAAAACGGTGATTTTAATGAGTTCACGCGCTTCTAAGGCTTTATCGAGCATAATTAGTTGTTGCTCACCTAATTCATTCTTACCGATTTGATATAAAGCATCCATATTGTTCGCTAATGCTTTGAGTTGTTTCTTTTGTGATTGCGTTAACATATTATTGTTCCTTCCCTCTTTGAATCACGTGGACATGAACCTCTTTTGGTTTGCTCACGCGATATAGACCTTTTTCTTTGGCTTCAAACATAATCCAGGCATAACCTACGATTTGAATTTCGTATTTTCCTGGCGTTAATTCAAATTCTTCGATGTTAAATGCTTCTTTTTGCATAAACTTCGTAGCACAAGGATGAATTTGATGATGTTTGATGAGTGCAAAGAATGCGCCTTCTGATTTTTCTAATTTTGACCGTTGCACCGTTACCATAGTGGAAGCATACACCGCAAAGTTATTTTTGGGGCCATCCACGTATTCAAATCTTGCTAAACCGCCAATTAAAAGGGTTTGTTTTGACATGAGTTGATACATGCGTGGTTTCATTTCTTTTTGGGGTACAATATCTTTAATACATTTACGGTCTACGATTTCTATCATGGAACCGGGTACTGGATATCCTGGCGTGTCATAAATGGCAGAACGCATATCTAAAGGTACACGAATCACATTTAAGGTTGTTCCTGGATAAGGTGACGTGGTGATATATAAATTCGTTGGATTATGATAATTTTTTAATAAAGTGTTGATTAATGAAGATTTTCCGGCGGATACAGCGCCGATAACATAAACATCTTTACCTTTTCTTAATTCTTCTATTTTCGCTTTAAAATCATCAATATTATAGTTTTTCGAAGCGCTCGTCAAAAGCGTATCTACAATGGAAACACCATATTTCGAGGCATAATAATGAATTCTAGTTATTAAAACATGGTCGTTTAAAGACTTAGGAAGAATATCGCGTTTATTGCCGACTAAGAAAATATCTAAACCTTGAAGCTCTTCCCTATACTCTTCAAATAACGAAAAATCATAAGAAAAGAAATCAACCACATAAACGATGAGTGCCTTTTTTCTTTTCGCGCTCGTTATAATCGAATGAAAATCTTGAGAGGCGGGGAAAATATGAGCTTCTTCTCCGTAGTTTTGTAAGCGAAAGCATCTTTGACACAAAGAAGCTTTTTTCGTATCTAAAACTTCTTTAGGCACATATCCGCTTTCTAAAGGGTTATCGGATTGTAATTCCGCCCCACAACCAAAACAATATTGCTTTTCTTCTTGTTTCATATGGCTTCCTCCCATCTTTTCAGTTTTCCTTGTTTTTTTAGTCTTCTTCGCATTGGACGATCAATTAAACGATTAAAACGCGTAGTCCATTGATCTTCTTTCACAATTGGCTCCGTCAAAATCGTTAAAATACCACTTTTCTTTCCACAAGAAACATCGGTAATTAATTGATCACCAATTAAAGCACATTCTTTCTTATCGATACCTTGTTTCTTTAAAAACGCGAGAAGACGACGCGTAAAAGGTTTTCTTGTGCTATAAGAAAAAGGTACACCCAGTGCTTTTGCATAACTTTCTACTCTTTCTCCATGGTTATTAGAGATGATAAAAAGTTGAATGCCTTCTTTTTCGAGTCTTTCCTTAAAAGCTATCACTCGTTCACTGGGGGAATAAAGACGATAAGAATCCAAGGTGTTATCTAAATCGCACAATAAAAAGCGAACACCTTGCTTTTTAAAGAAAGAAGGATTAATAGAAAATATATCTTGAGCATAATAATCAGGGATATGTCTTTTCATAAATGTACTCCTTTCTTTATTTATATTTTACTAGATTTTCTATATAAATAAAATGATATTTGACAAAAAATCGCACTTTTTCGCGCTTTTTTCTTCGATTTTCTTACGAAAGCGCTTTATTTTTCTACTTCTAAAATGAACTTCTCTTTCGTACATTAGTGTTGGGTGATTCTATGGATTTTATACTGCAACTTCTTTTTAACATTCGTTACTTTATAGGCTACATTCAAAATGGCGTTTTTCCGCCCAAACTCACGGAAGAAGAAGAAAAACGAGCGATTGAAGAATTATTTGTTGAAAGCACGCATGAAGATGCACGCATTCGTTTAATTGAGCACAATCTTCGTTTAGTAGCGCATATCGCTAAAAAATATGAAAGTGTCAATGATTCAAACGAAGACTTAATTTCTATTGGTACTTTGGGTTTAATTAAAGCCATTGATTCTTTCCAAATTGATAAAGATGTTAAATTAGCGACCTATGCCGCTAAATGCATTGAAAATGAAATTTTAATGACATTACGAAGTAATAAGCGCTCCTTAAAAAGCGTTTCTTTATTCGACGCGATTGGCACCGATAAAGATGGCAGTGAGATTACTTGGATGGACGTCTTCCCTAGCGACGAAGAAAAAGTCAGTGATCAATTAGAAAGAGAACAAAATATCACCGCGCTTTTAAAATACTTAGAAGTTTTAAACGACCGCGAATTACAGATTCTTTCATTACGCTATGGCTTACAAAAAGAAAAAGAACATACGCAAAGAGAAATCGCCAAAATGTATGGGATTTCGAGAAGTTATGTTTCCCGCATTGAAAAACGGGCGCTTACGAAACTTTTACAAGAATTCAAAAAAAGACAAACAAAAGCGTAATTATTTGGTATAATATCAATCGAGGTGTTAAAGTATGGAATTCAATGGTTTTTATATGAAACCTCCTTCTAAAGAAAACGAGAACGAAGTCATAGAAGAAAATACACATTTTCCGGTGATTGCTATTGTTGGAGCTTGTGTAAGTATTCTTTTTCCTATTGCTGGCATCATATGTGGTATTATTTCTTTAACCAATTCTGTGCAACAAGAAGGAATCGGAAGAAGATCAAAGATTTCTAATATTGTTTTCTCGGCTCTTTTATTAATTCTTTCCTTAGTTCGCCAAACACTAGCGGCTCTAAATGGTGGAGGCGCTGAGGTATCCTCTTCTTCCTCAAGCGAAGAAGAATTATTACATATTTTATTACCGCTGCTTTTTTAAAAAGTAGTTATTTAAGTTCTCTAAGCAAAGAGAACTTTTTTTATATTCCTTTATATATAACAAAAAAGCCATCCGAAGATGGCTCATTTTTTTAATCTCCCATATCATCAAATATGGATATTTGTTCATAACCTGGTTTATCGTCATCATCAATGGATGAAATCTCTTTTTCCGCTTTCACGCGAACTGGAGGTTCTTCAACGACAATATGATCATCGACGCGTAAAGCTTCTAATTCATAGATAAAATCAATTCTTTCTCCATCATTTAAAGCAATATTGGCTTTCATTCTCTTATCGCTTGGAACCGGATGGAAATCATCCACAACAATATCCATCATGGATTTATTAGATAGAACACCGGTTAAATTAAAGGCTTCTGGATTTCTCACCATGCGTTTAGCGTAACATAGCGTATGAGGATTAGAGACAAAGCATTTGAAGATAGCTTGTACTCTTCCTAAACGTGCAGTGGTTTGTAAAGAGGTAAAGTCAAAGGTTCTTAATGCGCCTTCATGGGATAAAATCAATAATTTATTCCATTTATGACCTTGTGGGTAGCTAAATAAGAATTTAGCGTGCACATTTTTACTTGAGATGGCTTTAACACCCGCGGCTTTAATACCTAAAACCGCTAATTCGTTTTCATTAAATAACGTTGCGTTTCCTTCTTCAAATAAAACGAGTAAATCGTTATTTCCCGTTGTAATCGCTACGTCAACGACTTCATCATCTTTTAATAAACGCATACACATGACCGGCTTACTATAACGTTGTAAGAAGAATTCTTTTAATGCGGTACGTTTAATTTGTCCGTTTTTGGTTAATAAAGCCACATACACGCCTTCTTTAAAGGACGAGACGATTAACGCCTTAATAATCTTTTCTTCTCCGCTTACGTTGACGTTAAGGTTAATGTGCTTACCTTCTTCTTTCCAACGACCTTCGGTAATTTCATGAACTGGAACAAAAGCGTAATTACCACCATCGGTGAATAAAAGTAAATAATCGGTGGTCATCGCTTTACTAGCGGCCACTAAAACGTCGCCTGCTTTCATACCTGGGAAAGAGCCTTCACTTGCTTTATAGGATTTTAAAGTTGCTCTCTTTACGTAACCATCACGAGTAACTGCGACCATAACTTCTTCTTTAGCGATTAAGTCACGTTGATCAATATTGATTGGCGCTTCTTTATCTTGAATATCGGTCTTACGATCGGTACCAAATTTCTTAGAAATCTCTTTTAAATCACTAATAATGACCTTATCGAGTTTCTTACTATCTTCAAGAATTTCTTTTAAAGCCGCGATATCTTGTTCTAATTTCGCTTTTTCATTCATGAAAATTGTAATATCGGTATTACTTAATTTATAAAGTTGCATGGTGACGATGGCTTCGCTTTGCACTTCACTAAAGCCATATGTCTTTTGAAGTTGAATTTTAGCGTCTGCTTTATCTTTACTTTTACGGATTAAATGGACGACTTCATCAACGATAGAAATTGCATGCATTAAACCATCAACGATATGAAGACGATCTTGATATTTCTTTAAATCAAACTTGCTTCTTCTAGTAATGACATCGCGTTGATGCGCAATATAAGCGTCTAAATACGTTTCTAACGTTAAAGTTTTTGGACGATTATCGACAATCGCGACCATATTTGCAGTATAAGCCGCGACTAAGTTGGTCTTTGACATTAAATAAGTCAAAATGAGTTCGGCATTCGCTTCTTTTTTTAGATCAATGACAATACGTAAACCTTCACGGTCCGATTCATCACGGACTTCAACGATACCATCAATCACTCGAGAATGACGGATTTTATCGATTTCTAAAACGATATCCGACTTTACTTGTGCATAAGGAATCTCATGAATAATGATTTGCGGGAAGCCATTTTCATTGATAATTTCAGTTTTGGAAGCAATTTCAATTCTTCCTTTACCGACTTCATACATGGAACGAAGTCCTTCACTACGATAAATAATACCGCCGGTTGGGAAATCAGGACCATGGAAAACAGTTAATAAATCATCTAAAGTACACTTTGGATGTTGAATACGATAAATGACCGCATCATTCACTTCTCTTAAATTGTGAGGAGGAATGTCGGTTGCAACCGCAACGGCAATACCTTCCGTACCATTTACAAATAAGTTAGGAAAACGAGAAGGTAAAACGACGGGTTCAAGTTGTGTATCGTCGAAAGTTAATTGCATATCGACGGTTTCTTTATCTAAATCGCGAATCATTTCATCGCTAGCTTCACTTAAACGTGCTTCGGTATAACGATAAGCCGCCGGAGAGTCACCATCAATAGAACCGTTATTTCCTTGGAAATCAATTAAAGGAACACGGACTTTCCAGTCTTGGGACATACGCGCTAAAGCGCTATAAATGGATGAGTCCCCATGGGGGTGAAATTTACCCATAACGGCACCAACGGTATGCGCGCATTTTCTCGTGGGCTTAGAGGAAACGTTTTTATCTAAATACATCGCATAAATAATACGACGTTGAACGGGCTTTAATCCATCGCGAACATCAGGAATGGCCCGGTCTTGAATGACATACTTTGCATAAGTTGCAAAGCGATCCCCCATAATTTCTTCAAGGGGTTCATCTTGAATATTTTCTTCAATGATGGTTGGAGTTACTTTTTTCTTTGCCATTATTTTCTCTCCTCCATAAATGTATCATAGGAATTGAAATCAATATTTTCTTCAATCCATTGCTTTCTTAAACCGGCATCTTTACCCATTAAAACGCCAATTCGTCTTTCCACTAATAAAGGATCTTCAATGCCTACACGAATTAATGTACGAGTTTCAGGGTTCATTGTCGTATCCCATAATTGCTCAGAATTCATTTCACCAAGACCTTTATAACGGGAAATTTGATAGCCAGGACCAATTTTTTGTTTGGCTTTTGCTAAACCTTCATCATCCCAAGCGTATTCATGAATTTCTTTTTTATCTTTCCATTTAAATACACGATATAAAGGAGGTACAGCCACATAAATGCAGCCTGATGTAACTAAAGGACGCATATAATGATAAAAGAAGGTTAAAAGTAAAGTTTGAATGTGGGCACCATCGGTATCAGCATCGGTCATGATGATGATTTTTCCATAGTGAGCGTCACCAATTTCAAAGTTTTGGCCTACACCTGCTCCAATGGTATTAATTAAAGTCGCAAATTCTTCATTCTTTAACATTTTATCCATCGTAACCGTATCGGTATTTAATGGTTTACCACGTAAAGGAAGAATGGCTTGGTGAATACGGTCTCTACCCGTACGCGCGGTACCACCAGCGGAATCACCTTCGACGATGAATAATTCATTACGCGGATAGTCTTTCGATTGAGCGGGTGTTAATTTACCCGATAAAATTACTTCTTGCTTTGGCTTTTTATTATTTCTAGCTTCTTCTTTGGCTTTTCTTGCCGCTAAACGAGCATTTAAACTATCAATACATTTCTTAATTAAGACGACCGCGAATTCACGATTTTCTTCTAAGAAATAGCTTAATTTTTGATAAATGAAGTTTTCGACAACTGGTTTTGCTTCAGGTGTACCTAACTTACCTTTGGTTTGTCCTTCAAATTCAAGCTTTTGTTCGGGGATTTTTAAGGAAATAATCGCAGTTAAACCTTCACGAATATCCGAACCTTCTAACTTCATTTTGCCACGTAATAAGCCGTTATTTTCCGCAAAATCATTCACAGCACGCGTAAAACCAGAACGGAAGCCGGTTTCATGAGTTCCACCGTCTCTTGTTCTTAAGTTATTGACATAAGAATAAATGGTTTCGTTATAATCTTGTTTACAATATTGGAACGCTAATTCCACTTTAATATCTTGGGAATTATCTTCAAAAGTCACAATAGGACTTAATGGTTCTTTATTTTGATTTAAAAGCGCAATATATTCTCTCATACCATCTTGGTAATGGAAATCGGCTTCTAATCCTGCTCTTTCATCTTTTAAAATAAAGCGCACATTCTTTAATAAGAACGCGGATTCTTGAAGATGGTTATAAATCGTATCCCATTTAAATTCAACGGTTGAAAAAATGGTTGGATCAGGTAAAAAACGTACCAAAGTACCATGTTTAATGGTCTTTCCTAATACTTCTAGAGGTACCACTAATTTACCACCATTTTCAAAACGAATATGACTAATCACATTATTACGATAAACGGTGACATCGCAGTATTTGCTTAATGCATTCACGACCGATGCACCAACACCATGTAAACCACCAGCGGATTGATAGGCATTACCACCAAATTTACCACCAGCATGTAAGGTAGCGTAAACGAGTTCTAGACCTGATTTTTTATATTTTTGATTCATATCCGTTGGTGCCCCACGACCTTGGTCTAAGACACTAATGGAGCCATCTTTATGAATGGTTACCGCGATTTCATCACCATAACCTGCCATTGCTTCATCGATGGCGTTATCAACGATTTCCCAAACTAAGTGATGTAAGCCTGTTGTATTCGTTGAACCAATATACATGCCCGGTCTTTTACGGACCGCTTCTAATCCTTCAAGGACGCTTAAATCATTCGCGCTATAGGACGCATTTTCTTTTGTTGTTCCCATATGAGCCTCCCTATTAAATATAAAGTAATACTATATAATTTAGATACCATGTGTTATTATAACAAATGTAACACCAAAAAAGAATATAAAATTTAAGAAACTTATTGTAAAAAAGTGAGGAAATTCAATGGAAATATTTTATGGTATTCTACTCTATCTTGGGCTAATGGTTTATGGCTATCTCGTTGGTTCTATTCCTTTTGCCGTTATCATATCCAAAAGCTTGAAGCACATCGACGTTCGTGATTATGGCTCTCATAATGCAGGAGGCACCAATGTCGGAAGAGTTTTAGGAAAGAAATATGGTGCACTCGTCATTTTCTTAGATATGCTTAAAGCCGCTTTTGGCATTTGGACCGCTATTCTATTTCTTCGTAATAGTGGATTAGAAAAATATTACTTATTTTCCATGCCTGAGCTTTATTACTATTCAATCGCTTTATTTATTTCTATCGGCCACTGCTTTCCTATCTTTAGTGACTTCCGGGGCGGAAAAGCCGTATCGACATTCTTTGGAACACTTCTTAGTTTCAGTCCCATTCTCACGATAATGACGCTTATCGTCTTCTTAATTATTTTAAAAATTAAAAAGTATGTTAGCCTAGCGTCCATGCTTTCTTCCTTTATCGGATCCTTGTTCACCCTTCTTATTTTAATTCCTAAACTACGTCCTATTCTTTTATATCCTACTCTAAGCGGATCTTATATTTTGTTTATTTTTACATTCCTTTCTTCTCTATTTTTAATCTATCGTCATAAAGATAACATTCGTCGTCTAAAAGAAGGAAAAGAAAGCAAAATTAAGTGGATGAAATGAAAAGTAATTATTTAGTAGTTATTTAGTAGATTATAAGTAAATAAAACTTAAAAAAATGGGGCTGTTAAGAAACTAAAA
>DLKT01000007.1 GCA_002477825.1 Caryophanales bacterium UBA7581
AAATACAATTTCCTAGTTAATTAAAAAAAGGAACATTTCGTTCCTTTTTTTCAATATTTAAATCACTTCTGGTAGAGTTTCATGATCCACAATCACAATTTCTAAAGAAGAATCAAATCCTAAAAGGATTTTTTTCATTTGTGGCATGAAGATTTTTTCAATTTCATGTGGCAAGTCTAAATAGTTCATGTGATCTAGAACGATATTTCTACGCACATGATGTGGGACATCTCCAGAAATATAAATATCCGCGCCTTCTAACATGGCTTCTTTATAGTTTCTTGAACCGCCGCCACCGATAATTGCGACAGATTCGACTTCTTTTTTTCCTTTGGCAATTAATAAACCATATTCAACATGAAATTTTTCTTTGGCAAACTTAGCAAATTCATGCACTTCCATCGGATGAGATAACATGCCAATTCTAGCCATCGGTTCTTTTTGTAATGGATGAATGTTTTCTAAGCCCAAAGCTTCCGCTAAAGCATCATTCATACCATTTTTCCCCGCATCAAAATTTGTATGCATGGAATAAATCGTTAAACCTGCCTCTTCACAAATATGATAAAGTTCTTTTTTCTTAGCATCATATTTAAATACTTTTGCTTTGGTACCGAAGATAAAAGGATGATGCGAAATAATTAAATCCGGCTTTTCTTTTAAAGCAATAGGAAGAACTTCTTCATCAAAATCTAAGCATAAAAGGATTTTATGCACTTCTTCTTTTAATTTACCGCACATTAAACCAACGTGATCATGGTAGCGTTTAGCGGTAGATTTTGGAAACCATTTGGCTAATTTTAATAATAAAGTTCGTTTTTTCATAATTTTTTCTCCCAATAATGAATTTCTTCCATCAATTCTTTTTTTCTATTTTCTATTAAAAGAGGATTCTTTAATAGTTCAAGATTTTTTTGGATTTTTCCTTGCCATTTCTTCTTAAAAATTGCATTTTTTTCTTTTCTTAAAATCGGGCCAAAATCATAATCTTCTTTTTGATACGATTCTTTACCTCTTTCAAACAACACTAATTCATAAAAGACTTGCTCTTCTTCTACGATTTCTTCACCGATGATTTGATAACCTAAGCTTGTGACCTCTTTTCGTAGTTCAGGTAGCTGATTATGTGCATCGATTAATAAATAATGGATGTCTTTTAATTTTTCTATATCGTGATGTAAAATACTTAAAATCGTAGACGTCCCCATTCCGGCAATTAAAGCTAAATCTAGAGGCACTTTTACTTTCTCTAAACCGGAAGAAAAACTCGTTTCTACTTGGTCTTCAAAATGATATTTCTTCACCATTTCTACGAGATGGGTATAGGGTCCTTTTTTATTTTCCACGGCCATTCCACTTTCTACTCGTTTTCTAGCAATCGCTTCTAAAATGAAATAACCATGGTCCGCTCCAACATCCACTAAATAGTGGACGTTAGAAGGAATCATACTTAATAGTGTTTCTAATCGTAAAGATAACTTTTTCATTATTCACGATAGTCGCCAAAACGTTTAGAACGCGTTGGATGGCGTAATTTACGAATGGCTTTTGCCTCAATTTGACGAATTCTTTCACGGGTAACATTGAAGACTCTTCCAACTTCTTCTAATGTACGAGGGTGATTATCGTCTAAACCATAACGTAAGCGAAGAACTTTTTCTTCACGGTCCGTTAAATCATGCATTACACTATATAATTCATCTTTTAAAAGAGATTTGGTGGTATATTCTAATGGTGATTGGTCATCTTTATCTTCAATAAAATCACCTAAATGAGAGTCATCTTCTTCACCGATTGGAGTTTCTAAAGAAACTGGATCCATAGCGATACGTTGAATCTCACGAATTCTTTCTGGGGATAAGGAATTATCTAATTTCTTAGAAATTTCTTCTGCCGTTGGTTCTCTACCGAGTTCTTGTACTAATTGACGTTGTACACGGGTAATTTTATTAATGGTTTCAACCATATGAACAGGAATACGAATGGTACGAGCTTGGTCCGCAATTGCACGGGTAATGGCTTGACGAATCCACCATGTAGCATAGGTTGAGAATTTAAATCCTTTGGTGTAATCAAATTTTTCTACAGCCTTAATTAAGCCCATATTACCTTCTTGAATAAGGTCTAAAATTTGCATACCACGACCGACATAATGTTTTGCAATATTCACAACAAGACGTAAGTTTGCAGAAATTAAGTGTCTTTTAGCTTCTTCATCACCTTCAAGAATACGTTTTGCTAATTCAATTTCTTCTTGGGGCGTTAAAAGGTCAACTTTACCAATTTCTTTTAAATACATCTTTACAGGATCATTGACTTTCACATCACCAGAAACAAAATTATCAAAGGAATCGGATTCAATGTCGGATAAAGAATCATAATCATCATCTTCAATCACATCAGAATCATCAAAATAATCATCGTCATCAACGAGTAAATCATTATTTTCTTTTTCTAACATGCTTTCATCTAAGTCGACATCTTCTAAGGAATCTAAGTCTTCGTTAGCGTCTTCCGCTACAACTTCAATACCTTTTTCTTTGAAATAAGAAATAAGAGAATCTAAGTCTTCTTCGGACAAATCTAATTGAGCGGTAGCATCAAAAATATCTTCTTGATTTAAGAAACCGCTACTTTTACCTTTTTTCTCAAGTCTCTTTTTAATTGAATCTAATGTTTCAATCGGTTCATCGTCGATTTCTTTTTCGAGTTCAACTTTTTTGGTCGCTTTTGTCATAATATTGTTACTCCTTTTCTTTTTTAGTGTATTGAGCAATAATTTCGGCTTGCTCTAATGGCTTTTTGCCTTGTAACTCTTGATCTAATGTTGTTTTTCGATAGAGTTTACCACGTTCTTCTACAATGGCGTCTCGGTATTCATCCATCAATTTTTTCGTATAAGGTGGATGTTCTTTTTCCATCAATAATCCCGTAATTTCTTTTGAAATTTCTTCTTTGTCCGAGATTTCGCTTCCTTCTAATGAAACAAGTAAAGAAGGAATATCAATTTGCGTATGTTCTCGGTCATAATCAATTAAGAAATTAGCGATTTTTCGATAGAGTTCATTGTAGAAATATGAAATTTCATTTTTATAATAATCTCTAGCCTCTTCCCCCACTAGCATCTGATAGAGAACTTCTCTTTCCGCTAATTGAAGACGACGAAGTTGCTTTTTTTCTGGATGAAAGCTAGTAAAGATTTGATTAGCGCTTCCTTCTTTTTGCTGAGATTGATATTTTTTTAATAAAGTTCTTAATTCTTCAATAGGAAACTGGGTTGCAAGTTGAAGATTTAAAAGATAATCTTCTTGCTCTAACCGATCTTTAGCACCTGCAATAATCGGAATAAATTGATAAACAAATTTTTTTCTTTCTTCTAAAGTGTTTAATGTGTTATTTCTTTTAAAATACGATAAAGCAAATTGTGCACGATTGAGCAAGCGATTTAGATAATTTCGTAAAGCATCAGCACCGGAAGCTTTTAATATTTCATCGGGGTCTAAATCACTATTTTGATTATCGACAATTCGATAAGATAAGCCATTTTGTTCTAATAAAGAACAAATCTTCATCGTGGCCATTTGTCCCGCTTGATCACCATCTAAACATAAACGAATTTCCGCACCTAAAGCACGAAGCATTGCAATATGATTTTTAGTTAAAGCTGT
>DLKT01000019.1:0-13672 GCA_002477825.1 Caryophanales bacterium UBA7581
AGTGTCGCCAAGAACAGTATATGCCAAAACGCCGTTGTCGACGGCTTTTTGATAGTACGTCGTTGCGGTTTTGAAATCGCCGTCATCGGAATATAAATCGCCAATAGAAACGTAGTACTTCGGATTCTTTTTGGCCGATTTCAAAAGTTTTTCTATTTTGGTATCTATGCTTGACAATATAATCACTCCTTAAAGAAAGACGACATAAGAGAATTTGTTTATACTATTCAATCCCTCAAAACAATTATAACATGATAGTCATAGAAAGCGGAATGCAAGAAGCAAAAAGCAGCCACTAGTTAAGCAGCTGCTATCGTTGTTTCTTTTCCATTATAGAATTTGAAGGTTATCGATTTGTACCTATGGACTATCGCCTTCTCAACCATAATCATGTCTGATATTTTTGATGGGGTATAACTAAAAAATTCGTAATCGTTCAATCGTTAGGGCAATCGTTCAATCATTGGCGTTTAAAATTTAAAAATCCTTATATAAAAAGAGCTTCAAAGCCCTATGAATCGCTTTCTGATGTATCAAAGTTCGTGAGTTCGAACAAACGGTAGGAATTGAACCCACGTAAAAACAAAAAAAGTTCAATACATTTTACTGTATCAAACTAATGCTTCAATAATGGCAGGGGCGGCAGGAATCGAACCCGCAATAACGGTTTTGGAGACCGTTGCTATACCATTTAACTACGCCCCTAAGAAAGTTCGCTTCTATATTATATAGAGCGAGCGATACGGTTGACAAGACCCATATCGACTTTTCCTGCAAAATTTTCTTTAAAATGCTTCATTACACTTGGAATCGAACGATCTTCTAAAGAAAGAATTTCATTTTTAATTTCTTCTTCCGTTAGCATTTTAGGTAAGTAGGATTGAATGGTTTTCATTTGTTCATCAATTTCTTCTACTCTTTGGGTGTTATTTACACTTAAATAACCCGCACGTTCATCTTCAAGTTCTTTAATTGTCTTTTGAATAATTCCTAATAAATCCGCATCAGCGATTTCTTTTCCTTTGGTAGAAAGTTCAATCTTCGCTAAGTTATATTTATTAATGACTACGGATAAGATAGCGCGTACGTTTTTATTCTTTGACTTTAAAGCTTCCATATTGGCTTTTTTTAATTCATCGATTAACATTTCTATCACCTTCCGTGCATATTATCATAACAAATTTACAAAAAATAAACAAGATGAGATTGATAATATTTCTCATCTTGTTATTCCTAATTTTTAGTTTTGTCTATTGTCTTTCTACGAATTCAACATTTAATTCATACGTAGCTTCGCATTTTTGAGCTTTATACCATTTATCACATTTTGCATCAATTTCTTTAGTAATGTCTTTCACTGCTGCCACGACATAACCTTCATGCTTCTTTAATTCATCAGCGTCTTTAATTAATTCAAAATTTTCATGAACACCAACAACTTTAAAGGAGATTTTATGACCTTCAACAGTAACTTCTGTATGCATTCTTAACACTGCACCTGATGGATAATAAACCGCATCATTTTCTTCACTTGCAATTTTTTGCATTGCTGCTAAAACAGCTTTGTAAGGTAAATCCTTTTTGTTTCCGCTTAAATCAATAGAAGTTAAATAATACACTAATGTGCTCTTAGTACTATCTATTTCATAGCATCCACGTTGCATATTATAGCCTTTTTTAGAAGCTAAAACATAACCAAGAATTTGCGTAATGAAACGTACAGGTGCAAAGATAACATTAATCAAAACGCACCACCAACTGTCTTCTTTTCTAAGGAACTTATCGAGGACGTTAACAATTAATAAAATTACTGTAAGTCCAATAACTGCGGCGTTTTTGTTACTAGCATTTATTGTTGAACTACTCGTAAAAGCGAGGACAACCATCCAAAATAAAAGAGTTTGTAAGAATGATACGACGCCTACACAAATCTTGTAAACTAAATTTTTCATATTTTTAAAATCCTTCTTTCTTCTTGAATATTAGCAAATCAAGACGCAAAATGCAACACGAACATTATAATTTACGAATATTTTTAATGTTTTTATTCATCTTCTTACGAGAAATATGTTCGTAAATCCATTTTTTTATTTTTCCTAAAGCTTGTTGATGCTTTTGAAAGAGTTCATCAGGATTTTCATAAACGCCTAAATCACGTACAATGCCTTCTTTTTGAATATATGTATCGGTACCGATAAATTCAACTTGAGGACAAGAAAAATCTTTAGTGGCTACACCATACCCTATAAAAGGAGCGTTAACTTCTACACAAAACTTCTTTTGTAAATTTTCTAAATATTGATTATCTAATATTAATCCTTCTAATTGAATCCAGTGATGATCATATTGAACTTCTACGACACTATGAAGGATTTCTTGGGGCGCTTTTAAATAGGTTAAGCCCGTCATTGCGCCCTTTTGTAACTTTTTATCAATCATATAGCCGTGAATACGGCAAGGAATGTCTAACGCTCTTAAAAGGGCCATAAATAAAATGCTTTTTGTATTACATTGTCCATATCCATCTTTTAAAATGATGGATGCAGAAAGTGCATCTTTTTGATTATAACCAAAAAGGATTTCATCTTTTACAAAATTATAAACCGCTTGAATACGATGAAAGGTATCGAGTTCACCCCATTTGCGGGTTTGTATTAATTCTTGTATGGACAATGTTTGAAAATCGAGTAGTGTCGTTTCTTCTAAGTATTGCATTTTATTTCCTACTTTCTATTTAAAAAGGGACCATCCCTCTGCTTTTTCTCTAATTTCCATAAAGTGATGATAAATTCCCTCTTGTTTGATTAACTCATCATGGGTACCTTTTTCGACGATTTCTCCATGATCAACAACTAAAATTTGATCGGCATTTTGAATGGTTTGTAAGCGGTGAGCAATCATGATAATGGTCTTTCCTTTGGTTAATTCCGATAAAGCCGCTTGAATTTTATCTTCGTTCTCTGGGTCAATACTAGCCGTTGCTTCATCTAAAATAATAATTGGTGCATCTTTTAAAATGGCTCTTGCAATGGAAATCCTTTGCTTTTCTCCACCAGAAAGTGTATTACCGCCCTCACCTAATATGGTATCATATCCATTCGGTAACGCCATAATAAAATCATGACATCTTGCTTTTTTGGCCGCTAAAATCACTTCTTCTTCACTGGCATCCGGTCGTCCAAAAAGAATATTCGCACGAATCGTATCATGGAACAAATAAACGTTTTGGAACACCATGGAAATATAAGATAATAAACTATCACAAGTAAATTCTTTTAAATCATGATTACCTAAAAGAATTTGGCCTTTTTCTGGGTCATAAAATCTCGCTAATAAATTGCAAATCGTTGTTTTTCCTGAGCCCGATGGACCGATAATAGCAACGGTCGATTTTTCTGGAATTTTAAAGCTAACATCTTTTAAAATCGGACGCTGAGTATCATAGCTAAAATCAACATTTTTAAATTCAATATCATAGTGATCTAATGTAATTTCTTTTCCGTCTTCATCAATGAAGTTTCCCTCTTTTAACGCATCTAATTGATTCATGGCATCATCAATCACGCTAAGGGTATGGGCACTATCGCTAATTGGTTCTACACTAGCAAAAATCGTAAAGGAGAAGAAAACAAACATTAACATCATTGAAAGTTCCATTTTCCCTAAAGCGCACATCATCGCGGCCACTAACGCTAAACTTACACTTCCACACTTTAACATCAATAAATGGAGGGCGTTAGAAGGCAAATAACCCCATTCAATCTTTAAATGAATCTTCTTACTATCTTCAATTGCTTGATTCATGCTTTCCATCGCTGCTTTCCCTTTTCCAAACGATTTAATAACGGAGAGTCCACGCGCATATTCAATCGTTGAGCTTGTTAAGTCTTGGGTAGCTTTTGCTTCTTTTGGAGCATTCTTATGACTATAATGAGAAATTAAAAGTAAGAAAACGAAAGATAACAATACCGCTAGAAGTGCAATCGTGCCTACTAATGGATTTAAAATAAATAAAGCAATACACACGACAAAGAAATTTAAATAACCACCGACAAAGTTATCAATCATTCGTATACCCATATTTTCTAAAGTACTTAATCCTGTCGTAATTGAATGAAGAATGGTGCCGGTTTTCACTTTTGAAAAATAGCCTAAAGATACACGTTTTAAAGAATCACCGACAGCTAAACGATCTCTAGCGGTTAATTGATAACTAATGGATTCTTGTAACCGCGCTCTAAAATAGTCGAATAAGAAACGAAGGAAAACAAAGATAACTTGTAATACAATGACTTTCCAAATCCATGAAGTATCAAAAGGCATACTTTGCATAACAGATTCAATATATAAACCAATCACATAGGCCGCTAAAGCAATCGGAAGTGCGGTAAATATATGAGAAAAGAAAGTCATAACAAAACCTAAATAAAGGCGTTTTTTATATTCTCCACACCAATGAATAATTCTTTTAATGGTTTTAAACATATTAGAACACCTCCTTGTTTTGGGTTAAAGACCATGCCTTAGCCCCAATATGGGCTTTCCACATCGTTTGATAGAGTTCTGATGTTTTTAATAATTCTTCTTGCGTACCCTTAGCCACGATTTCACCTTGATTTAAAACGATGATTTGGTCCGCATTTTTTATTGTGGAAAGACGGTGAGCAATGACAAGTAATGTCTTTCCTTTGGTTAAAGAAGCAATGCTCTTTTGAATTTTATCTTCATTTTCCGGATCCGTAAAAGCAGTAGCTTCATCTAAAATCACAATCGGCGCATCTTTTAAAATCATACGGGCAATTGCGATTCTTTGCTTTTCTCCGCCCGATAGTTTCTTTCCTGCTTCTCCAGCTGAGGTATGATAGCCTTCAGGAAGACTTAAAATAAATTCTTCCGCACACGCTTTTCTAGCCGCTTCATAAACTTCTTCATCACTGGCAGAAGGATTACCTAAACGAATATTTTCTAAAATAGAACCTTGGAATAAAAAGTTATCTTGCGTTACAAAGCTAACATAAGTCGATAATTGTTCTAAGGTTAAATCTTTTACATTCACATTTCCAATCGTAATCTCTCCTTGATTGACGTCCCAAAAGCGAGCAATGAGTTTCGCTATCGTGGATTTCCCGCCTCCTGAAGGGCCTACTAATGCGACAAATTGTCCTTCTTTCATCTCTAAATTAATGCCGTGTAATATTTCTTGATCTTCCGTATAAGAAAAATGAACATCATGGAAGTTAATATCATAATGCGATACTTCTTTCGTTTTTTCTGGCTCTTCTAAAGAAGGCATTTCTAAAGCCGAAGCTAAATTTTCTACAGTAAATTTCACTTGACGCATGTTTTCCGAAAAGACTTCTAATTTAGCTAAAGAACCCACCATGGAGATAGAAAGCATAACCGCTAAAGCAGCTTCACTGACCGTTATTATTCCATGACTTGATAAATATAAACTAACTGGTAAGGTGCCAATTAATGTAGACGGAAATAACGCAAATGCTAATTTCATCGTCGCATAGGTGGACGCTAACCACTTCACTACAAACGTTCTAAAATTGGTAATGGATTTCGCGTATTTTTCATAGGATACACCTGCTCGACCAAATGCTTTAATCACTTCAATTCCTTCTACATATTCAACAATCGTACTATTCATTTCGTTATTCGATTGATCATACAAATCAAAGTTCTTTCCACTGATTTTAAACGTTAACATCATACAAATAAAGGAAAGAGGGAACGTCACTAAAGACGCTAAAGCTAAACGATAATCAATGATAGCTAAAGCGATAATACTAACAATCGGTAAAACAAGATGTCCTGCTCCTTCAGGAATCATATGTGCTAACGGAGGTTCTAAGTTTTCAATGCGGTCTACCATCATATTTTTAATTTCACCAATGGAGTATTTTTGAACTTCTCCTAACGGGGCTTTTAAGAAACGATCGGCGAGTCGTTTTCTTAAACTTGCTAAGATTTCATACGCCATATGGTGAGAAGTACCTGTTGATAAGGTAAAGGTAATAATCTTAACGATATAGCCAAGTAAAGCCAATCCGCTCCACATTATAATTTCTTCTGTCGTCTTTGTACTTTCTACAAATAAGCTAATGATGCGATACATTGCATAAAAAGGTACCAATCCCGCTAAAACAGAAATGATAGAAAGAATGATGGATAATACCATTCTCTTCTTTTCCCCTTTTGCGTAACCAAATACAATGTTCAGCCAACTTTTTTTCTTTTCTTTTTTCATAAGTTCCTCCTTATCAGTTAGTTATTGCTAACTCATTTCCTTTAAAAAAGAGAAAGTTTCCTCTCTCTATTCTTTTTTTAATCCTAAAAGCGCATCCCAACCTGCATTAAAGAAGTTTTGTATTTCTTTAATATATAAGATTGCTTCTTCTTTAGAAAAATCATGTTCCACCACTTCAAACATACCTTTAAATAAAGCCGTTACGAGCATATGACATAAATCCGCTCGAACTTCTTTGATCTTAATTCCTGCTTGATTTAAATCATGGATAAAGCGCATGGTATTCTCTTCTTCTAAAGCGATAAAACGCTCTAAATAGAATTCATACGAACTTCCTTTGCTTTTAGAAATAATGAGCTTATAAATATCGTAATCTTGATAAACGAGTTCCACCATGCCTTCTACTTTTTGATCCACATAAGAATGTAAATCATTTTCTTGTTTGAAAGGTGAAAAATGCGCAAATTCTTTTTGTCCTTCTTCAAAATAACGATATAAAGCTTCCGCTTTATCTTTCACTAATTCATGAAAGAGTTCATCTTTATTTTTAAAGCGTGAATATAGCATTCCGGTGGTATAAGAGGAATCTTCAGCAATTGTACGCATAGAAGCATTTTCAAATCCTTTTTCTAAGAATTCTTTTTTCGCACATTCCATAATTCGATCAATGGCTAGTTCATCTTTTTTCCGCATATCTAGAAGCTCCTTTCTTTTATAACGCAGTTATAATAACACTGTTATAAAAAGAAAACAAGAGTGTTCATCATAAAAAAAACGTGTTAGAAAATTAACACGCTTTTTGCTTATTCTTCTTCATAAAGGATTTTAAAAATTCGTTCGTATTCTTGATTTAACACTTCTAACTGGTCTCCTAATTCTTTCATCTTTTTCGGATCCATATAGTTTTCTTCTTTCCACTCTTCTTGTTTAATCTCTTGGATTTGTTTTTCAATTCGCGCTAAATCATCTTCGGTATACACTTTTTCTTTTTTCGTCGTAGATTTCTTTTCTTTTTTTACTTTTTCTTCTTTATTTCCTTCTAATAAAGAAGCCTCTTCTTCTTTAAAAGTTTCATAATTTCCTTCATGATAATAAGGCTTTTTATTGGAGATATAAAGAATTTTATTCGCTATACTATCGATAAAATACCGATCATGTGAGACAAAGATAATGCAGCCTTCATAACCTTGCATGGCATTCACTAAAGCTTCTCTTGTTAAAATGTCCAAGTGGTTCGTAGGTTCATCTAATAATAAAACGTCATAGTGTTTTAAAACGATTTTTGCTAATACAACTCGCATTTTTTCACCACCAGAAAGCACTTCTGTAGGCTTAAACACTTCATCGTTAGTAAAAGCAAATTTTCCTAGGTGGTTCCGAATTTTCTTTTCTCCCATATCAGGGAATTCATCTAAGAAATATTCAAGTAAGGTTTTGGAACTGCCAAAATCAAAATCGTTTTGTTGAATATAACCAATGGAAAGTGGCATTAAACGACGAATATAACCTTTTAATGGAGGTCTACCTTCTAATATGGTTTTTAATAAGGTAGTTTTTCCCGTTCCATTATCACCCATAATGGCTAATTTATCATTGCCATATAAAAAGAAAGTAAACGGCTCAATTAAAACAGAGTCATAGCCAATCGCACAATCTTCAAAATAAAGAATTTTCTTATCGCTTCGAACTTGTCCTTCAAATTGAAAACGAATGCCTTTTTCTTCGCCTTGTGGTTTTTCAATTTTCTTCATGTGCTCTAACTTCTTTTCGCGATCCTTAGCCCGTGATACAAAACGAGGTTTCGGTTTATAAAAAGTAATAAAGCGTTGAATTTTTTCAATTTCTTTTTGTTGTAATGTGTATTCACGTATCATCACTTCGTAGCGTTCTTTCTTTTGCTCTACATAAGCATCAAAATTACCTTTGTATAACGTTACTTGATGATGATCGAGTTCCAATACTTTATTCGCAATTGCATTAATAAAGTAACGGTCATGGGAAACAAATAAAATCGCACCATGATACGTTTTTAAATAGGTTTCTAGCCAATCAATGGTAGAAACATCCAAGTGATTGGTGGGTTCATCTAAAATCAATAATTCTGGTTCAAGTAAAAGTAATTTTACAAACGCCATTTTCGTTCTTTCTCCACCGGAGAAACTACGAATAGGCCGATTCATTACTTCATCGGAGAAACCAAATTTAGATAACATCATGCGAACTTTATATTGATAATCATAGCCACCCGCATGTTCAAATTCACTTTGCATTTTCGCATATTGATTTTCTATTTTTTCATCCAAAGGATTTTCCGCATAAAGATTAGCTAAATCCGCTAAATCGGCTTCTTTTTTGATTAAATCTTTAAAAACTAATAGTGCTTCTTCTAATAAAGTATGGTCTAAAGATTCAATAACATCTTGTGATAAATACCCATAACGGGCGCCTTTAGCGAAAAATACACCACCTTTAGAGCCATCTGCTCTATCGGGGGTAATTTCTTCTTGCCCGATAATGATTTTTAAAAGGGTGGACTTCCCTGTCCCATTACTTCCTACAATCGCCATACGATCCGTATCGTTCACGCTAAAAGTGACGTTAGAGAATAATTCTTCAACGCCGAAACTTTTTTTCACATTACTAACGGATAAAATGACCATTTTTCTATCTCAATAAAATTCTTGTGATAAAGACGATACCTTCTTTTTTCTCGCCTAAAACAAAAATTTCCTTTTCCTTCCTATATTTTTTTATGACTAATTCTTCATGCTCATAGCATTGCATAACATAATTGATTTCAAATCTTTGAATTTCCTTTTCGCCTTCTAATAATGCTAGATCCACCAAATGGCTATAGCGGCAGTTATTCATATGTCCGTTACGGTCGACATCTTCTCCGTTAATCGTGTGTTGAAAGCATGTTTCAAAGGCATCACTTTCAGTGATAGCGATTCGTAAAAAAGGTTCATCAAAATTCTTTTCTAAACAATATTCAGCGCCTTCAATTTCCGCACATTTTGTAGGCATTAATCTTTGCTTTTCTTTCGAATAAAGGCACCATAAAGAGGTTCCTTTGATATAGACCTTTCCTTCTTCATCTTTTAAAAGATAATCTCTTTCAATTTCAAAACGAGAATAAGGGTGAGGCCACGTTTCAATAATGACTTTTTTATTTTTAGGGAAATCAAAAAGAATTTCATATTTATTTCTTGCGACCATCCAAATAATATTGTCTTTTATTAAATCATGAAAGCCGATATGAAATTTTTCCGAGTGTTGACTTGCTGCTTCTTGAAACCAATATAAAATATTTTCAGATTGAAGTTTATCTTCTTTTGTAAACGAAGAAGGGCTAACTTCAAATGTGTACTGCTCTTTTAATAACATCGTAAAACCTCAATTAATAAGAAACGATTAATTGCATTTTGAATTGGGTTTCTCCATATACCGCATGAGGTACATCTTTAGGCATAATAATGGTGTCACCTGCTTCAAGATAATAAACCTTTCCACCAATGGTAAAACGACCTTTTCCTTCTAATACGGTTACCATAGCATCGCCTGAAGCTGCATGGGTCGAGATTTCTTCTCCTTGATCAAAAGAGAAAATCGTCATGCTAACGAGTTCATTTTGCACTAAAGTGCGTGAAATGACTTGTCCTTTTTCGTATTGCACTAAATCTTTTAATGCTAAAATTGTTTGTTTATCAATGTTCTTATACATAATTTTTTCATCCTTTCTTTATTTCAATTTATGTACAAAGGGTTTTAAGCTTCGCATGAAAACAATTTTGTTTTCTTGATCACCAAAAGCCCCACATAAATATCCTACCACTTTTCCTGAGACAGCATCCAAAACTGGGCCACCTGAATTACCAGGACGCGCTTGGGCATCTAAAAAATAAAATTCACAACCCGACTTTACTTGTCTAGAAGAAATATAACCTTTCGTAATGGTGGGTGATAAATCAATTACGTCATCCGCTAAACCGATACCAAAAGGATACCCAAAGATGGTGATACTTCTTCCTAAACGTAATGTACGGAAATCGGATTGCATTTCAAAGAAGTAATGATTAACAGTCTCTAAGCGAATAATAGCGAAGTCATTCATTTCATCAATGAATAATAATTCACATTTATGAATTTCTTTTTCCCCATCTTCTAAAGTTACGCGAGCGTAGATATTCTGAGCATTCTTCACCACATGGGCACAAGTTACACATCTTCCATCTGCGGTTACTATAAAGCCTGAACCCGTTGAATTATCGGTTTCAATATAAATCGTAGCTTGTTCTAATAAAGTGGGGTCTGTTACCGCATTCACTAAATGGGCAGTGGGTCGCACTCTTAAAGGTCCACGGTGACGATAGATTTCTTTTAAGGAGCGGAAATGTCTTCCTTTCATACACATCCATTTTAAATCTTTAGGATCTTTCCGAATATCTGAAACTAAAGCCATTTTTAAAGGAGCCATAAAAGTTTCAAAAATGATATCGGTGGCTTTATCAACTTCCTTTTCTGAAACCACATGATCAATACATAAAAAGTTCTTTAAAATTTGGCTCGTGCAATCATAGAAAAGTTGGTAATAGTGTTTCTTATTTAAAATTTGGATTTCCGCAATCGTGTCGATAAATTTTTTGCGATGCGGACCAAATTCTTGCTCTTCTTTTTGTGTTAAAAAGTTTTGTAATTCTTTTTTAGATAACTTTCTTAAGTTTTCATATTTAAAATTCTTCATTCCCTTTTCATCTTTAAATAAAATGGGGATGAATTCTTCTAAGGAAATATGGTTACTTTCTAAGAGGCGTAAAAAAGTGATTTCGTTATAACCGATAACATGGTCAGAACAAGCGATATTTAAAATAGCAAATTGATAAGTTAAATCAAAATCAGCTAAAAAATAACTTACACCTTCTGGATAATTCTTTTTTTGTACACTTCCTGGGATTAAGGTATAAATTTCCTTCATTACCTCATAAAGAGATTCGTATCCTGATTTTCCTTTTCTCGCTAATTCTTCCACTTTCTCTGCATTCACTTTTTTCACATCCCTTAAAAGAATTTATAATTCTTTTGCTTTATTACTATATCATATTTGCATCCTTTTTATAACGATTCGTGAAGAAAAAAGAAAGTAGAAAATAAATCAAGCGACTTCTGTATTAGTTTTGGTCTGAATTCATTTGATGTTTGAAAGCAAAATTAGCGCCAAAAACACTCAGTACTGTATAGATAATTAATGAAATTAAAACGATTTTCATGTTGTTATCCCACTTATAATACATCGGCATTTGATTCGCGTCTAACATAGAATGCTCTCCTTTTACCACAATTCTTCCTAAATAAGTAGAAGGATAAAAAGGTAAGAACAAGCATGCTTTTTCAAAATTTCCCATCGTATCTAATGGCATCCATGCTCCGCCTAAAATTCCTGAAGCACTAATAACAATGGATGTTAATCCTGGCGCCGCTTTATCATTTAATAAAGCGCCTAATAATAAACCTAACGATAGATTGATGATTAATATGGGTTGCATTACAAGTAATAAAAGTAACGCTTCCCCAAAAGAAAAATAAACATCTTTTAAAATCAAAGACAAGATAAAACTAAATAATAAAATGACAATGGACTGAAGAACCGCAACAATATAGCTAGGTGTTAAGTAACCTAAGATATATTCGTGGGTTTTCATCGGTGAGGTATATAATCTTTTTAATAATGCAGATTTGCGGTCTTTTGACACTAAAAGTGCGATTAATAGCATCACAAAAGAATAAGAAAACACCATAACGCCTGGCACTAAATTTTTAGGCATAAAGGTAGCTACTTTTGCTCCTGTATAATGCTCAATGACTTGGAATAAAGAAAGCATGAGTAAAGGGAAAATTAAGCAGAAGATATAGATAATCGGATCTCTCACCATTTCTAGAAAGTTTCTTTTTAAAAAAGCTTTATAACGTTTCATGGGAATCATCTCCTTCAATTAAGGCAATAAAGGCATCTTCAATATTTTCTTTTTGCGTCTGCTCTTTCATTTCTTCAATTTTACCTTCAAAAATAATATTGCCTTTATGTATGACAGCAATGCGGTCACAAAGGGCTTCAATTTCTTCTAAATAATGAGAAGTTAAAACAATGGTAATTTTACCTTTTAACGATAAAATGATTTTCCATAATTCTCTTCTAGCAAATACGTCTAAGCCTAAAGTCGGCTCATCTAGAAATAATACTTTCGGTTTAGATAATAAACTAATCGCAATGGACAAGCGTCTTTTATATCCACCCGATAGAGTTTTGGCTTTTTTATTTAAGACTTCCTCTAGATGAAATAAATGAATGATTTTTTCTAAATAAGTTGGATCATCCATTTCATAAATTTCACTAAAGAAAGACAAATTTTCTTTTACCGTTAATAAAGGCGCAATTGCGGTTTCTTGTGGTGAAACACTCATGATTTTTTTAATTTCTTCTTTTTCTTTGATTAAGTCATAACCCATCAAAGAAGCCGTGCCACTTGTTGGATGCACTAAAGTAGATAACATAGAAATTAAAGTGGTTTTCCCCGCTCCATTTACCCCTAACAAGCCAAAAAGTTCACCATCCTGAATCGTTAAATTTACATGGTTAACCGCTACTAAAGAGCGGTATTTTTTGGTTATATCTTTGATTTCAATCATGTTGACTCTCTCCTTTAATCTCTTTTAAAAAGCCTTGAAAGCTTAAGGTTAGTAAAGAAGATAATTCTTCTTCTTTCCAATCGATATATTGCGTTACTATCTGTGTCGCTAACCCATGAACAAAAATCCATGAAGTTAAATGAAGCTTTTGTGCTTGTTCATAAGTTAATCCTTGGCTCTTCATTAATAATTGATAAATGGGTTCTAAGTCATCAGGATTATCATTCATATCTTCTCTTTTTCTTAAAAACAAAATCTTAAAGAGTTCCGGTTCTTTTTTGGCAAATAGAATATAGCCCATGCCAAAGCTTTTAAAGGTCGGATAAATGTTCTTTTCCATTTCTTTTTTAGCAAATGATTGATATATTCTTTCAATCTCATTTCGCACTTCTTTTTTCACTTCATCCATATTTTTAAATTCAATATAGATCGGTTGTGTAGAAGCATGTAATTCTTTCGCTAATCTTCTCGCATTTAATCCTTCAAAGCCTTCTTTTTTTACAATCGTTAAAGCGGCTTCAATAATATCTTGTTTTGTAAATTCTTTATGGGCTGGCATACGCTTTTCTCCTCAAAAATAACATTTGTTATCTTTCAATCAATATCATATTCTTCTCTTTCAATTATGTCAATGTGAAAGAGCAAAATTAACGAACCATTAACTAACGATTTTTATTGTTTTTAAGACGCAAAATCTTTATTCTATTATTGAGGGAGATAAAGAAAAATGGA
>DLKT01000019.1:13712-25915 GCA_002477825.1 Caryophanales bacterium UBA7581
GAAAAATGGATGAATATAACGAATTAGTAAAGCAACTTATTCCCATGGAAGACGCTGATTGGCTTTATCATTTATATGAACAAACTGAAATAAAAGATTCTAATCGCGAACTTGAAAATGAACATCAAATTTTTTATGATTTCATTCAGCAACCTGAAATCTTTATGCCTTTAGGCTTAGAATATATTCTAAATCTTTTTATCGTTGCTAAAGAAACGGACAAAGAAAGAATATTAAAGATTTTAGTATGTTATATAGCAAAAGCTAAAGAATTATATCAACAATACTCTTCTAATTTTAATATCGAATATATTTATCAATATGCCTTACTCTACGAATTCTATATTGAAGTCCCTTTTTCTATTGTTCGTTACGTTCAAGATAACGATGGCTTACTTGCTTTAAAAGCCTATCAAGAAAGTATACATTTTCCTTATGATGAAGATCACGCCTATCATAATTTAGAAGCAATCAAAGATGTTCTTGTTGAGGCGCCCTATTATTTAATTACTTTTTATTTAGAAGCCAAAAATCATCAAACAAAAAAAACTTATGAACTTCTTAAAAAAGAATTTTTTGGTAAGCACATGCAGTATGACGATTTATTTATTGAAACGAGTTATCACTTAATTCTTGAAAATGAATACATCTTCGCTTATGATTGTTTATCGTTTTTAGAAGGAAGTCTTCCTTCGCTTTCATCTGATTATGAAATTTCTTATTACTATTTACTCTTATATCTTTATTCTAAAAAAGGTTCACCAACTCAAGATGAAAAGAAAAAGCAAAGAACCATTCAAAGGATTCAATATCTTTTTTCTAGTTTAAATCAAAGTAGTTTTCAAATTAGTAAAGAAGATTATCCTCGTCTTTATGAATTTTTAGACAAAGATCCACTCTTTGTAATTCGACCAAATATAAGTTTATCTGATTTTCCTAATTTGCTAAAAAAGAATGTTCAGCTTTATCAATTTCATTTTCGTGTCCGCTAATACATTTTAATCGTTTAATTTCTACTCGAAAAACTTCCTAAAATAAAAAGTTTTTCGAGTAGCTTTTATTTTGTGCTTCTAAAGTCAATGAGCTTATTTATGAAAATATTTGATTTTAACCGCATTTTTCGCCAAAAAACGCTATTTTTGCGCTACTCGAAAAAAAGTTGAAAAAAGAAAGTTTTTCGAGTAGACAAATTGTATTATCACTAACATAAATAAAAAAAGACAAGATATTTAGGATTTATTCGTTCCTTATCTAGTCTTTTTACACATTATAATTTATCGTATTTCGTCGACTTTCCTTTACATTTTTCTACTGGATATTTTTGTTCTACCTTTTTTAGCTTATCTAGAACAATTGTTTTAATATCCACATCTAGAACTATTGCCATTTGAATGCAATAGTTAATGACATCCGCTAATTCTTCATAGACTGCATTTTGATCAAAATGCTCTTCATCCCATTGGAAACATTCTAATAATTCATTAGCTTCAATGGAAATAGATTTAGCTAAATTAGCAGGTGTATGAAATTGATCCCAATCCCTTTCTTTGGTAAACTGACTGATTTTTGTTTTTAATTCTTCTAATGCATCCATAGCCGGTGTCTCCTTATTAAAGTATAAAAGTTTTATTTGATATAAATTTTAAAATAATACATAAAGTTTATAAATAGAAAGATTATTTATCCTTCATCAATTTCAAATTCTTCTTTTTCATAAAATGAAAGAAGTTCTTCAAAGGAAATAATAATTCCTGATTTTTCTAAAAGATCTTTTCTAGTATCAAATAATTTCTTTAACTCTTCTCTCATGTCTTTTCCATAATGAAGTTTTCTATGGCATAGTGGGCACAAGCATACAATATTTGCATCTACATCTAGACTTGTTTTAAATAATTCCTGTTTTTGTAGTGGAATCAAATGATGAGCCTCCATATACCTTTTTCCGTTTTTGCAAAAAAAAGTTTGATGGCAATTATCTATATTGCATTC
The DNA here is from genome assembly GCA_002477825.1 of Caryophanales bacterium UBA7581. Classification (GTDB taxonomy): domain Bacteria; phylum Bacillota_I; class Bacilli_A; order RFN20; family CAG-826; genus CAG-826. The sequence goes on from DLKT01000019.1 coordinate 15,702, forward strand.
ATAATTAGAAATCACAATAGCTCTTTTTGCCTTAGTTCTATTTCTCCTATATTTTCTTTGTATTCCATCAATTAATTCCGGAATGTTTTCTGGCAAATAAATCGGCTCTCCGACACTCGCTTCATCTATATTATTTGAATTAATCAAATGGCTCATATTTAGTTCAATATAATTGGAATACTTTAATAAAAATTCGTTATAAATATCGTTCTTTGCACCATATTGCTCAACAAATTTTAAAAATTTTCTAACAAAAGATATTTTGGGGGTTCCATCCTCTTCAATGCATTCTTTCCAAATAGGTAAGCATTTTGTTTTTCCAGCGCTCAAATTTGCACCATTGTTGGAATTATCTATATTAGCATAATTCATAAAACGTAAACCAACACTATCATTAGTTCTACTATTACCCGTCATTTTTCTTAAATCATTTGCAAATAAGATGTAATCCTTTTTTCGTGTATTTTTTTTATATATAAAAAAGTAGTACCCTAAAGTAATTATAAGTTCCTCTTTTCCCCATGGAACCGATTTGTCTTTCTTACAACTTAAAAGGCTATTTTTGCTACTCATAAAATGCCTTCTCCTAAATATTTATCCATTTTTAATTTCAGTGTCCATATTTCTTTTGCTTGCTTTTTTGTAAGCATAAGATATTGTTGTAAGCAATATTTAATTGCAATTTCACATAGTTGCAATTCATATGAATTTAATTCCCCTAATTGTGATCCGACTTGTTTAACTTTTTCCCAAAAACTAGAACCTAATTTAAAAATTTCTATTTCACTAGCTAATTCATTAGTAGTTCTTTGATCAGCTCGAGCGATTCGAGTTTCTACCTCTTTATCATCTTTTGTTATTAATTGTGTTTTTGTTTCAGCGGAAAGTATATATTCAATTTCATTTAATTTATTCCAACACATTTCTCTTTTGGCGTACTCACCAATGTTAAGAATTTGTCTATTAGGATCATTCAATATATCATATACAATTTTGGCAATGTTGGCCAAGTCAGCCTTATATTCTTCTAAACAAGATTGTTTTTCCCATATTCTTCTATAATTAACACATAATCCTAGTTTTTTTACTTCATAAACAAATTTAGAAAATGTATATGGTACAAGCTGTGCTCTATATCCCTTATTATTCTGATACCATTCTTCATTGCTAATTATTTTTTCTATTTCTTTGAATAAAATGGCCTTTGCAATTAATTCTTTAAAGTACTCTTCATTAAATTTTAAGTTAGACTTATCCCATTCTTTTTCCATGATGATTTGAAATTTCGTCATGTTTACTTCTGCGCCCCATGCAACATCAAAAGGTCTCATCTCTGATGCATTAATATATTTAGCTAAATCTGTTTTTGTAAATTTTTGGGCTTTAGGACATAACATTTCCAATTTTTCTCTTTCATTTTTAGTTTTAAGTTTCATTTTTGCTTGCTCATATTGTCCACGTGCTCTTTCAAAGAACCATATCGTTTGAATTGTAGAATTTGGTGAAATAGGTGTTTTAATTTTTCTAGAAAACTCTTCAATTCTTGTATAAAAAGGGTGATTAGAATTTAAATCAGCATTTGTTACTTTATTTTGCTTATTAGCATACTTTGAAATCAAGCGAATTAATTCCGCCGTTTGAGAAGAATCTTTTATTAAGGACAGCTTCATTTGAACAAATATGCCAGATAAATCAGCATTATTTTTTATTACTGCAGCAGCAAGAGATGCAGTGGTTTGGCCACCATTAATTATTTGCAAATTTTTAAATTCAGTAATGAACATTTCGCCAGAAATATATTCAATTTTTATATCTTCAGCAATTGTAGCAATACCATTGTTATAGGCAAAAAACCTAGATTTATTATACAATATAGTATTTAAAATTCCTTTATTTATTTCGCCTCTCGTGTTTAAAAATGATCTTACATTGCTTTCAAGCAATCTGGCCGAGTATTGCAAATATATATCAGCTAAAAATTTCCCTGGAACTATTGCAAGATAAGAATTATAATCTTCAGCATTAATATCTGCTTTAATACAAGGAATACCTTTATCTATTCCATATTCGTTTGTATGAATCACAATATCCTCACGCTTAAAGGAAGCAGATTTTGTTTCAAAAATTCCCTCAATATCTAAAAGAGTCAAATCTATATTAAACTCTATATTTCCAATTATAACCGGTTTTAATCCTATAGTAGTCTTAAGTTTTTCGCTTTTTTTATTTGTCGATATGATGATTAAATGTAATTTCTTGACTAATGAAATTTTTTTCACAATTTCTCTTGCAACTTGAGTAACAGGATTACTATCAGCAGAATCTTTGAAGTAACCTTTTAGAGTATTATGAATAAAATTTTCCATTGCTAAAGCCTTTTGATTAATAAAATCTTTATTAATAAATTGCATTTCTCCATCATTAAAATCCGAAATAAGTAAATGAATTGTATTGATTGATAACTCTAAATATGAAGCGTCAATTCTCATATTTCTAAATTGCGCATTTGTCGTTTTATATTCTATAAAGGTATTGTCAAGATCACTTAAAATTCCAAAATCATTAATCAATATATCTTTACAATAATCGATAAAAACCTCTTGAGGATATTCCGAATCAATAAGTGATTGGCTTTTGATATCATTAATCAAATCTGCTCTAAATTCTTCAAGATTCATTTCATTCCAACTCCCTTAAATATTTTTTTAGCATTTTTAAAACTAGTTCATAACAAACATTATTTATTACTTCAGCATTAATATCTCTTTCACGTAATATTGGAAAATCCTCTGTTACAATATAGTTCTCAACCTTATGTACCTGATAGTTCTTATCCCCTAAATCATCACAAAAATCATACCCTATTTCAGAAAGTTTATTTAAAAATGTATCTTTCATCTCAATATCTGAAATAGAAGAAATAATAAATTGACAAAGCTTGTTAATGGTTGAATATTCTGCATTGTATGAATCTGACATTTCTTCAACATATATAACAATTAAATGACCATCATAATCTGAGGACAATTGTTGAATAGAGGATATTTTAACCACCGCTGCTCCAACATTTATTGTTTTTATTTCAAACCAATTATCATCAATAGCAAAGTCTTTGCTGTATTTTTCAGGGCCGCTCCAACATTCAATTGCTTTTTCAAAAGAATAATGAGTAGAGAGAAAAGCTTTTATAAAGTACAATTCACCATATAAACCTTTTGCTCTCTCAGGTGATAAAGGACTCTTTGTTTTTTTAAATAACGCAAGCCAAGTTCTGAATCGCATTTTTAGTTTAGAAAGAGCAATGGTTTCATCCATTTCATTGATAACACAAGAAATCATATCCTCTCCAAAAGTACAAAACACAGAAAGTAGAGAATCGTTCTTCAAATCAAAACATGTCCAGTAATTGTTTTCATTTGAATTTCCTTGAACAACAACAATATTTTTTGTGTTACCACTGATATCTGGTGATTTTGATGATAAAAAAGATATTCTATAAAATCCATCCTTTGTTATTCCATAAAATGCCTTTATTTTGCCTTTAAAATTTATAGGAAATTGTGAATTCTTTATATTTCTATTTAATTCAAGAAACTTCTTATTTAAATCAAACATTTTTACTCCTCATTTCTCTTTGAATATTCTGCTAGTTTTATTTTATTAATCCTGAATTTATGAATAACTTTCCCTTCTGTCCCAGCAAACCCAACGCCAAAGCCAATAACCCAATCTCCATTTTTAAATTGTTTAATCAATTCTTCTTTCTCTGGTAAATAATCCGACTCTTCACCTGGTTTATCTTGACTTAATTTAATTGGAAGAATTATAAATAAAGGTTTTCTGCCCCTAACACTCAAATAATCTTTTGCAATGGGAGCTTTGTATTCTTTTGTTGAAGCTCCTTTTTTTGATGGCCTTTTTTTTGCTAACTCTTTAGCTTCTTCTATTTGTTCTTCTGTTAATCCAGCATTAAATATTCCAGGCTCTAATAATCTATTATTATTCTTGGAAATTCTTATAATATCTTCATCTGGTTCAAGAGTAAAAGAACGCTTAACTGGAGATATTCGCAGACATTCATTTTCATCCTCATCGTAAAGTCTAAATTTTTCGCCCATGTCATCTTCACCGGTAGCAAAGACAATATCCCATTTTTTATAGTACTCACCCTTTCTAATAAAATCAGTCAAATTATCAACATCAAACTTTTTATTTTCAAGTGGTATTTTTAATTTTATAATCAAATCCGCAAGATCTGTATTTGAAACATCTTTTATCATATATCTGCCATGTTCATATTGTTTGATTTTTTTACCTTTAATTGATAATTCCTTTACAAACAACTGTACTGCGGATAAATTACTTTTATTTTTTTCTAAGTCCTTAAATAGTTTCGATGTATCAATATCAACGCCTGAATAATTTAATACGTGCTCTATTCCCCTAGAATTATATAATTTATTTCTTGAAGTGATTAAAAGATTAGTTTCCAAAGTTTCCGGACTTTCTCTGACCATTAATCCAAAATCTTTTGGCGTTTCTCCTTGAATTTCCATCACCCTTAGTTGTGAGTCGAAATTATCTAGTGCTTCAACAACAGCACCAAAACAGTCAAAACTATTTTGTGACATATAAATTGTACATATGTCTTCATAATTTGGCCGGTAACCGAACCATCTGCACATTTGTAAGAGAGTATCATAAGCAGACGAATTCCTATTATAATAGCTCGTCATTAGTCCTTCTAAAGTGAGTCCTCTAGATAACATATAACCTCCTACAATGATTACTCTTGCACCAGTTTCTTTATATTTTTTATAATTGAAACGTTGATCTTCTTTTTGCTTGCTATTCATTATCACGACTACAAATTTTGATATTTCATCATATAAGAGGGCTTTCAAGCTTTCAAAGCTTATTTCATCTCGAATAGTCTTTTCTTCTCGGCCATATCGTGATATAGGTGTATTGAACAATGGGTCGTGATTATATATATCGAAAATACGTCTAAATTCTTTATCTTGAAGATATCTATCTGTATTATCATACTGCAATATAATATCTTTTAAACTTTGAACATAGTCCTGAACCAATTCAACCAATCGCTCTTGTACTGGAGTGAATGGACTTGCATTTATTATCATACTTCTATGCTTTTTATCATCTTCACGAAAAGTACGTATACAATTTGAAATTAAAAAAGTGCATATTGCTTTTTTTAATGAATTTGGTATTTGTAAAGGATAATAGTCCTTCTTATGTTTAGCAGGTATATGATATTCTTCACCTTCATCAATGATTTTAATATGCCTACTATTATTTCGAAACACCTTATCTATTCCAAAATAAATATCACTATTTGACTTTAATCTATGAATAAAATCGCTTGGAAATAAATCATCAAACTCTTTTATACTATCCGGATTAATAAAAACATTTGCAAATGGAGTAGCAGTATATCCAACATAAGAAGCACAATCAAAATTATTATATATTTCTCTTATTAAGCGATTGATAGTAGATGGATCTTCTTCTTGCTCTTCTTTTTTGGAAGGACGCCTTGTATTTACGCTTGCATTATCACACTCATCATCTATAATCAAAATATTATTACCAGATACATTTGGCTGTCCGGGTTTTAGCCATTTTTTCACTGATTCAAGAACTCTTTTGTTCTTTTTTACAACAAGTATCTGTGGCATTTTAAAATCAGAGGAAATGCAATTTACAGCTGTAAAATCCTCCAAATCAGTCGTAAATGGAATGGCATAATGCTTTTTTTCATCTACTCCAACACCTGTATAAGTTATGCTCTCCTTACGACCAATTGTGGAACTAATCGCCCCTATTATTCCTTCATCAACTCTTTCTTGAGTTTGTATTCTTAAAGATTCAGTCGTACCTGTCAAGATTAAAATGATTTTATAGCCATAATCACATGCTAAATTAGCGAGGGCCAGATAATTTGATGTTTTACCTGATTGAACATCTCCCATAACTAACCCACGCTTCTTTTCATTTGCATCAGGATTCGAACAAAGTGACAAAACTTTTTCTGCCTCTTTCACAATTGACTGAATAGTACTATTACTATAACGATTGCTTAATAGATACTTTTCATATCTTCTTTGGTATTGATGCTCTGATTCTTGCATTACTCTTTTCTTTCTGATTAGCCAAGTTTCATCATTGCTTTTATTTTCTACAATTGTGATGCTTGGATCAAATGTACTAGTACCAAATTTTTTTTCATATAAATATATAATTTTTTCAATGTCTTCATTTGAAAAATCAACTAGAACTCTAAAATCCTGCCTTATAAGATTATCTAACTCTTCATGACTTTTACTTTTAAATTCCAACAACCTTGCAATTATATCTACTATTTTTTCAATTTTTTTATCTTCCATTTTTAATCATCTCCAATATTTCTTTTTTTCTATGCTCTAATTTTTTGTATCCTTGCGAATCAAGTAAGCGCTCCACACATATTATTGGGTCAAGTGAACATTTTGCAAAAGCAACCAATTCTTCTATCAACTTCTCTTCTTCTTGTTCATCTTCTGAGTTTAAAACTCTTAAAGAATCAGCATTATCTGCGATAATCAATCCTTTAGGAATAAATTCCTCAATCTTATCTAAATAAGCATCTAGCAACTTTTTTTGATCATTATCTAATATTGATATTAATTCTTTATATATTGGATTGTCTTCTTTATTAATTTCATATTTAACTACACCCCCATGTAATTCTATTCTCCTCCATAGGGGTCTTTCAGACTCTGCTTCTTTTTTTCCTGGATAGCGAATTTCTCTTTTGCTTCTAACAACAGAATCTTTGACAGATATTCTAAGTTGCTCCTTAATTCGATCTGGTATTTTAGCCGATGATTTTTTAACATCAAGCATCCACATTGAATCAAGTTCAGAAGGAATATCTACACAAACCCTTGCTAATTTATTAAACTCGCTCCGAATATTCATATGAAGCCAGCTTCCCCAAATAATTAAACGTTTATTTCTGTATATATAAAAACCTTGATCATCGTAAATACTATTCGGATTCCCTAGCATTTTCTTTTGTTCTTCTGTTAAAGAACTTGCATAAGGCAGAACAAAAGGAGTAACAATAATTTTACAATTATCAATAGAAATTTCTTGAATCCTTCCTATTTGAGTACTTGAATATTTTGATAAAAATGGATCTCTTTTTTCGATTTTATGGCCATTAAACTCTATATTAATCAAATCATAAAATCTATGGAAAACAAATTCAATGTGTTGCTTTGCTAATCCTATTGTACCAATAAATGAGTCTTTAAAAGACTTAGAAGCTTCTTCTATCTTATCAAATCGCTCCCATATGACAACTGTTCCACTTTTAGCTCTAATTAATTTGTCAATTTCTGGAAGTGAGTTTATCTCTTCATCATTTAAAATATCAAGTTTCCATTCATTGGATTGTTCTATTTTTTCCAAATCATAACGCATTGCATTTATTCTATTGCAATCTTTACTTGCAACAGTCAACCGCAAACATTGTGAAAAAGAAGCAGATTTTAATCCAAGACCAAATCTTCCTAATTCAATTTCATTCTCCTCTTTTTCAGATCGATCTGAGCCTAAAGTCATTGCGTTTTCTAACGCTTTTCTTCCCATGCCACATCCATCATCAAAAATAACAACATATGGTTCTTTTCCATCTGGGTTAGAAAAAATTCTTATGTTTCTTGCATTGGCAGAAATGCTATTATCAATAATATCTGCTAATGCTGTTGAGAAATTATACCCAATACAGCGTAACCCAAAAATAAGTGATCTTGCTGGCGGTATTTTAATTATTTCTTGTGCCATAGTATCCCCCTCTTTTTTTATTTAATAAATCGTACAGAACTAACAATTACGGACATTTCTTTAATATCTTCTTTTTTAAATTCTTTAATACTATTTTCTCCTCCAATATCTGTAACCAAAAAAACTGAAACATTATTAAATGAATTTATAAATTGAGTTTGCCAACTTGTTAAATTAAAATAAACTGACTTAGTATAGGTTGAAAAGATAATTGCATAATGAACTTCTTTTCCAATAAGGAATTGAAAATCAAATAGTGAATAAGGATAATCTTTTGAAATATCTCTTATTTCTTTAGCTTCCTTTCGCCCTAAATAGTATTTTACAATATCTTTTGAAATCTTTATACCATACTCAATGTACTCAATAAAATTATCTGTAGAAACAATTTCACCATATTTTTTTCTAAGCGCAATTATTTCTGTATCATAGAAATCAAAATAATTTTTAACAGCGGTATTATATTTATTTCCTACACCTTTGTTATTAATAAATATTTTAGAATAAGGTATATTATAATATCCTACTACCAACGCCTTAAAATTCAATGTTTTTCTATCAAAATCGTACTCAAAAGCCTCAATAATAAATGCATATCCATGAAGTATTTCTGAAATTGCATTTATAACCGCCCTATTATCTATATTCAATGGCTCATATTTAACTGATAATGGATAGTGTAATTTAATCCTTCCAAATTGAATTCTATCTTTATCTATTTCTTCTTTTGTATAAATACAAAACTTTGCTTCAGTTTCTATTTTTTGGCCATTAACCATTAAATTATCAAAAACAAAAACATTATTAATTTTTACAACACTCTTTGAGTTCTTTGTTAACTCTTTAATCAACGCATCATGTAATTCAAAATCAATTTGTTCAGGAATTTTATAAACTTCTTTTAAGAAAGGGTTTTCCGTTTTACCTTGCTTGATTGACGTTGCAACTGTACAAGTATGTCCTGATTTATTATCATTTAGAATATTATAATATAAAGATTTTGTATCAATGGGTAAAACAATCGAGTGCACTTAAATCACTCACCTTTCCCATACTCATCTTTAAATAACAAAATAAATATTTCCTTTAACACATCAACCACTATCGAATTTCCAATGAGCTTATTCATTTTTCTATAACTTAAATCAAGTCTCTTAGTTTTTTCATATTCTTCTTCCGAAAATCCCATAAATAAGAATGCTTCTCGAATAGTAAGCAATCTGTAAGTATCGCCTTTAGGCCCTCTATATTTAAACATTGCTGCAGTATTACTTCTATCCATATTACAAGTTATTGTATTTATAGTAGTAGAATCAATGATATCATCTCGTTTATTAATCGCCCACATTTCTTCTCTTGATATTGTATTATTAAGTTGTGCTTGATTAGCCTCTTCTTTTAAAATTGGACTAGAGTAATCCAATCTTAAAAAAGGTTTAATTGACTTAGCTGGCTTATGGTACGATATAAGAGCGGTATCATCGATACGAGTCTTAAGATGGCTAATAATAAATGCCCTTTTTCTATATTGTGGTACTCCAAAATCAACTGCGTTAAGGACCAAATGACTTCCATTTACATAACCAATTGACTCTAAGAAAGACAACCATTGATCCAAGTCCTTTTTATTTGATTGAGCATAAATTGCTTTAACATTTTCTAATAACAAATATTCGGGTAATTTATTAAGTTCTTTTAATTCACATAAAATTCTTTCTATTTCCCATAATAAACCTGATCTAGTTCCTGAACCTTTGCCCATTCCCAGTGTTTTGCCACCTGTAGATAAATCCTGGCATGGAAATGAATATACCAAAAGGTCAATATCAGGCAAATCTACGCCCCTAATCTCTGTAATTGAGCCAAAATTCTTTGTTCGCTTATGAGCAAAATAAAGGTTTTCTATTTCATTTCTAGATAAATTTCTAATATTTTTTATAGGAGTTACAGAATCTCTGCTAAATGTGTATCTACTTAATTCTTTAACTTGTTCTTCATATGTAGGAAGCGTTATCGGGGATAAATTATGGTCACAATGAATTGCATCATAAGCCAAAAGCGCATTAATAAACCATTCGCTTATACCAACAATTTCAAAATTAATATTTGCTTTCTTCAAAGCACTATTCTGTGCACCTATACCGGCAAAAGCTTCAAAGACTCTTAAAGTTTTTTTCCTTTTGCTTTTGTTTTTTTTGTTTTCCATACAACGATTCCCCTAAATTTTTTACTTAACAACCATTTGTTTAAAAACTAGCATATAAATAATACACTATTTTTAATTCTTTTTAAAGCAAATATTTATTTATAAACTATTTATCCGTTGTTTGTATGCTATTTCCCCAACTGACAAACTAAAT
>DLKT01000059.1:0-9006 GCA_002477825.1 Caryophanales bacterium UBA7581
GAGGTGCTTTTCGCACAGTTCTTTTCTTTTTTCCTTCGCTTTCTTTACGTTTTGCTATTAAGTAACGATAGCGTTCTAAAGTTCTATCTACCATAGTGTCGAATGTAATTGGAATGGTTTTTGCCGCTACTTTTCCTACTTCAATTCGATGAGCGTCATCACTAAAAATTTCTAAAATACGTTTTTCCATGGAACAAACATCACCATTTGCTAAAAAGCCATTTACGTCGTTAGTAAAAGCTTCAGCAGCACTTGAACCAATGGTTAATAAACTTGGAGTTTCCATAATGCATGCTTCTCTTACCGCAATGGAATATGTATCATAAGTTGATGGGAAGAAGAATAAATCACAAATCGCGTAAATACTGCTTAAAACCTTAATATCTGCAATTTTTCCAACAAAGTGAATATTGTTTTCTAAATGATGTTTTTTCACATATGTGCGCATTTCTTCTTCGTTTAATCCTTCACCGACTAAATAAAGATGATAAGAATTATCTTTTCGAATCAATCGAAGCATGGTATGTAACACTAATTTAAGATTTTTAACAAACCGAAGTTGTCCAACGTATAATAAATTTTTATGCGCTTTATCAATTTTAAAATCTTGTCGCGCTTTTTCTTTGATTTCATCAATATGCTCAGGATAGACGAAATCTGTACCATTTTCCATTACAAAAACTTCTTTTTCATACCCATATGATTTTAATATTTCGGCCGCTTTTCTAGAAGGTGCCCAAACTTCATCACATTGATCAAAAAAGTCTACAATATATTTAATCATCCAATTGGTGAGCACTTTATTATTCGTAGTGGCTAAAAAGTCTTCTTTAAATTGACTATGAAATGTTGCAACCACTGGAATATTCTTTTTCTTTGCTAGTTTTAAAGCATAATGACCCATAAAAAAAGGCGAATGGCAATGGTAGATTTCACCATCAAAATCTTGAATCTTCTTTGTTAATTCACGATCCGTTTTAGGAAAAGGAACTTCAAAATTATTAAATGTCATTACCTTTGTTAATTTTCTACATACAGGATAAGAAAACTTCGTATCATCATAAGGATGCTTTTCATACTTAGGAACGACAACAATACAATCTTCTTTTTGATTTAAGCGTAACGCGCAATTATGAACAACTTTAACGACACCATCAATTTGCGGAAAAAAATTGTCGCAAAACTGAACAATGCGTAGTTTCGACATGTCACCTACCATAAATCGTTCAACTCCTTACAAAGTAAGGCTATTATAAAAAATTGTTTTTGTAAAGTCAATTTTTAAAGGTCATAAAAAATATAACATTTCGCACATTTGTCGTAAGTTTACCTTTAACCAGTTTTCATTACCAACGTAATTATCACTTGTTCTACCTAATTTTGGTTATAGCCCCATTAGATTTCTATTTTTTATTATTGCATTATTTTTTAATTTTGGTATAATATACACGCTTGCAGGCATGGCGGAATGGTAGACGCGTACGTTTGAGGGGCGTATGGGGAGACCCGTGTGAGTTCAAGTCTCATTGCCTGCACCAGTTTTTAAAAGATAAGGCTGATTTTGATCAGCCTTTTTTATTTTTATAAAAAAACGTAGCTTCTGCTACGTTTTATAATATACTTTTAAGTTTTCTTTCAATGGGGCGAATAATCTTTTTCACTGTACCTTCTATGAAAGGATTCGCTAAATGCGCTTTCTTTAAAAGAAGAGTGAAAGGATATTTTCCGCCTAAATTGCAAAGACGATTATATTTTTTCCATGCCTTTTTATAATCTTTTTGCATTTCAATTAAGAATTCAAAAGCAACCACTTGCGCCAAAGTATAATCAATATAATAGAATGGACTTTCAAAAATATGTCTTTGTTTCATCCAGAATCCACCTAAATCTAAGAAACTACCTTTTCGGTATTCTTTATGAGGTAGATATTTCTTTTCAATTTCTCTCCACTTTGCTAATCGTTCTTGATGGGTAACATCAGGATTTTCATATACAAAGTGTTGGAATTCATCCACAGCTACTCCATAAGGTAAGAAAGTTACCGCATTAGATAAATGGGCAAATAAGAATTTCTTTTCTTGATCACCAAAGAAATCTTTCATCCAAGGCCAAGCAAAGAATTCCATGCTCATTGAATGAATTTCACAAGCTTCATAGGTTGGAGATTGAAGCACTTGTGGGAAAATTTTACGAGCGCAGTAACCTTGATAAGAATGGCCGATTTCATGGGTTAAAACTTCCACATCGCCTTGTGTTCCATTGAAGTTTGCAAAAACGAATGGGAATTCATAGCGGGATAAATATGTCATATATCCTCCCCCACTTTTTCCCGCTCTTGCATCTAAGTCTAAAAGATGATGTTCACACATAAAACGGAAGAAAGGTCCCGTTTCTGCACTCATTTCATCATACATTTTTTGTGCTTTTAACACTAAAGTATCGCGGTCACCAATCGGTGTTGGATTACCATCTTTAAAAGTTAAATTGTAATCATAATATTTGGGATTTTTGATTCCTAATCTCTTGGCTTGTTGACGGAAGAGTTTCTTCGTAACTGGCACAACATCATGATAAATTTGGTCACGATATTTTCTCACTTCTTCAGCGCCATAGTCCGTTCTTCCTAAACGAAGATACCCTAATTCAACAAAGTTTTTATAGCCTAGTTTATGAGCCATCTTGGTACGTACATGCACTAAATCATCATAGATTTTACCAAGTTCTTCATTATGCTCTTCAAAGAATTTCCAATAGGCTTTGGAAGCTTCTTTCCGTGTTTCACGGTCTAAATCTTCCGTGAATTTTGCTAATTGTGAGAGATTATAGATTTCTCCTCTAAAAGGAATCTTAGCCGCACTGACGACGCGGTTATATTGGGTAAGTAATCGATTCTCTTCTTGTAAATCTTCAACAATACGATCATCGAAACTTTCCACTTTAGCGCGATAAATATTCATGAAATGTTCGCCAAAGATTTTCTTTAATTCCTCATAATAAGGCGAAGAAAGCATAGCTTTAGCAAAAGGAATATTTAAAACGGATTCAATTTTCGGAATGAGTTCATCCGCTTTTGCTTGGGCTTCTTGATATTCAGGATCTTGCGTATTTAAAGTGTAGCGAATAGAAATAACTGTTAAATCAGTTTGAATATTAAAGTAATATTTATCAAATTTACGAATGACTTTTGCCTGTTCTTTAGCACTTGTAGCACTTTGAAACTCTTCTAAAAACTTTTTCGCTTTCTTCTCTACAATTGTAAGATTAGGAATTCGTAAAGGAATTTCTTCAAATGTCATTTATTTCACCTCAAGAATCATGCTTGGTTCTGTCATTTCTTCAGGAACTTTTTCTCCTAATAAACTAATAATTGTTGGTGCAATGTTCGATAATTTACCATCTTTTCTTAAAACTGCACCAGGAATGTTAATGGAATAAGGAACTGGGTTGGTAGTATGAGCGGTATAAGGTTTACCTTCATCATCAATAACCATTTCTGCATTTCCGTGGTCTGCTGTAATCATTAAAACAGCGTCGTTATCTTCGGCCCATTTGATTAATCTTCCGCAGCAAGTATCGATATCTTCAACGGCTTTAACAACAGCATTTTCAACAGCGGTATGACCCACCATGTCGCAATTAGCATAGTTTAAAATAACGACATCTAAGTTATGTTCATTTAAAGCTTCTAAAAGACGATCAGTTACCTCATAAGCGGACATTTCTGGTTTTAAATCATAGGTTGCCACTTTCGGTGAATTGACTAAAATACGACGGCAATTCTTTAATGCAGGTTGAGTTACACCATCATAGTTCACGGTTCCATCAAAGAAGAAGGTAACGTGAGCGTATTTTTCAGTTTCAGCAATACGAAGTTGACGGTAACCATGATCTGCTAACCAAACACCTAAAACATTCTTTAAGCTTGGTAAAGCAAAAGCAATTTCACCTAATACAGAATCCGCATATTTCATTGTACTCACAAAGAAAATATTCTTTAAAATATGTTGTGGAACATAGGCTTTATAAACTGGATTACCTTGTTCATTCACTGGTGGATGTTCATAGTAATGTGGGTTGGTAATCATGGTACCAATTTGAATGGCACGGTCTGGACGGAAGTTCATGAAGATGACAGCGTCATCATCTTGAATTTGTCCTTCAATGCCTTCGTGATAATGCGGTAAAATGAATTCATCACTTGCTTCTTTTCCCGTAGTTGGTAAATAAGCATATTGTTCTTTTAAGAAATCATGATAATCTTTGAAACTTGGTCCATCATGATCAACCATTACGCGATAAGCAATATCGTTACGGTCTAAGTTTTTATCACGGTCCATAGCGTAATAGCGGCCACTGATATCAGCGATTTGACCAACTTTTAATTCGTCCATAGCGTGTTGTAAGGTATCTAAATAATGAACGCCGCTTTGTGGATCAACGTCTCTTCCATCCATAAAGCAGTGAACATAAACTTGGTCAATACCTTGTTCTTTAGCTAAGCGAAGCATGGCGACAATATGATCAATGTGGCTATGTACACCGCCATCGCTAAGTAAGCCCATCACATGTAATTTGGAGTGATGTTTCTTTACGTGTTCAATCGCGTGAAGATAATGTGGATTCTTATAAAAATCGCCATCCTCCACGGCTTTATTTAATAAAGTAAGTGATTGATAAACAACGCGTCCTGCGCCCAAATTTAAATGGCCAACTTCTGAGTTTCCCATTTGGCCTTTTGGTAAACCTACCGCCATACCCGAAGCTTCAATTAAAGTCGTTGGGTATTTTTCAAAAAAGGCAGTAAGATTAGGCTTTTTTGCCTCATAAACAGCGTTTCCACGCGTTTCTTTACGATAGCCGAAGCCATCTAAAATACAAAGAATAATAGGTTTTTTCATAAAATAATTCCCTCTCTTTCGTAATCATTATAGCGAGGTCTTTTCTAAAAGAAAAGAAAAACGATATGTTTTTTTTATATAAAAATCATAATTTTCGCTCACCAATAAAAGGACGGAAGATATATTTTTATGAGAATAAGTATACAGTAGGTGTGCCTTTGAATAACAATTTGACTAAATAAGGTTTTTCATATAGAATATATGAAAGGAGGAATTATTATGGCAAAGAAACCAATTATTGCTCTTATTTATGATTTTGATAAGACCTTATGCACGGATGATATGCAAAACTATAGTTTCATTCCTAATCTAGGAATGACACCTCAAGAATTTTGGTCAGAAACAGGAAAATTATCGGAGAAATATCAAATCGAAAGAATTCTTTCATATATGTACATGATGGTATTAAAATGTCGAGAAAAAGGTATTCCTTTAACCAAAGAGTATTTAACTTCACTTGGTAAAAATATCACTTTTTATCGTGGCGTTGAAACATGGTTTAAAAGAATCAATGAATATGGTAGTTCTTTAGGCTTCCAAGTGGAACATTATATCGTTTCATCGGGGACCAAAGAGATTATTGATGGTTGTAAAATTGCTAGCGAATTTAAAGCTATTTTTGGCTGCGAATTCCACTATGGCGAAGACGGCACTGCCATTTGGCCAAAGAACGCAATCAACTACACAGCAAAAACACAATATCTTTTCCGTATTAGTAAAGGCGTCTTAGATCAAACCGATGACGCTGGTGTGAATGAAAAACAAGGAGAACGTCGTATTCCCTACACCAACATGATTTATTTTGGTGATGGAATGACCGATATTCCTTTTATGATTCTTGTCAAAAATAATGGTGGTCACTCTATCGCTATTTATCAAGAAGGAAAAAAGGAAAAAGTCAATCAATTATATGAAGATGGTCGTGTAAACTTCGTAAGTTTAGCCGACTATAGCAAGAATAGTGATTTAGAAAAAGTTGTGCAATTGATTTTCCAAAAAATCGCATTAAACGATCAACTTTCTAGAAAAGAAGAAAAACTATATACAAAAGATCGCTGAAAATAGCTCTCATAAGCTGTTTTCTTTGTTTTATATTTATTGTAATTATGAACAATGAATGATATATTGATAACGTATTTTGAAGGAGAAAATATATGAACATTGCAATTATTCTTGCTGCGGGAAGCGGAACTCGAATGGGAAATGCCTCTGTACCTAAGCAATTTTTAATGATTTATAATAAGCCTATTGTAGTTCACACGATTGAACAATTTGAAATGCACTTCGACATTGATGAAATTGTCGTTGTTACCAAAAAGGATTACATTGATGAAATTAAAGTTTGGATTCGTCAATTTGACTTATCTAAAGTGCATCACGTCGTAGAAGGTGGAGATACGAGACAAGCCTCTGTTTATAATGGATTACTCGCTATCGCTCCTTTTGCTAAAGATGATGATATCGTTTTAATTCACGACTCTGCTCGTCCTTTAGTGAATGGAAGAATTATTTCTGATAACATCGAAGGCGCCTTACGTTATGGCGCAGTAGACACAGTGATTCCTTCAGCAGATACAATTATTCATTCGCAAGACGGAGAAAAGATTGATGACGTTCCTCTTAGAAAAGAACTATTCCTAGGACAAACCCCACAATCTTTCCGTTATGAAAAAATTATGAAAGCACATCAAGAAGCTATTAAAAATCATATTGAAAATGCGAGTGATGATGCCCAATTAATTCGTAAAAACCAAGGAGAAGTTTATTTAGTAAATGGCGATCGTTTAAATTTCAAAATCACTACTTTTGATGATTTAATGATGTTAAAGGCTTTACTTAAAATTGGAAAAACCGAGGTACAATAATTATGTTTTCTAAAACGTATAAAATCGTAAATCCTAAAGTGATTGAGGAATTTTTAGAGAACGTAAGTCCTTTAGAAACCGAAGCCATTGTACAAATTGATAAACTCGCTGTTTGTAAAGCGGATCTCCGCTACTACTTAGGATTAAGAGCGAAAGAAGTTCTTGAAAAAAAATATCCTATCACTCCTATTCATGAAGCGGTGGGTGTGGTTTTAAAAGATCCCAGTGGGAAGTTCAAAAAAGGTGATCACGTCATCTTAGTTCCTAATCTTGTCGATGAAAGCAAATGCGCTTCTTGTTTAGTTTCACGCTGCCAAGATTATGATATTGAACAAAACTATTGTCCTAACGCTAAATTTGCTAGTAGTACTTGCGATGGATTTTTAAGAAAATATGTTACCTATAACACAAACTTCTTAGTGAAGTATAATGAAGAAATTCCTGCAAAATATGCGGTTTTTTCTGAATTACTTAGCGTTGCGAATGCCGCAATTCGAAGAATTCATATTAAAGAAAATGATCAAATTGCTATATGGGGCGATGGCCTCATGGCTTATGTAGTCTATGTGATATTAAATAAAGTTCTTCACCATCCTGTTACCGTGATTGGTTTAAATAAAGACAAGTTACAAACCTTCCAAGGCGCTTCTACTTTCTCCATTCAAGAAGTAAAATCCGCTCATTTAACTTTTGATACTTTATTTGAATGCGTAGGTGGTAATGGCTCGGAAGTTGCTATTAACGAAATGATTGATCAAGCACGAGTAGGTGCCACTCTTGTACTCATGGGTGTTAGTGAGAATCGAGTACAAATTAATACACGTAGCATTTTAGAAAAAGGCCTTGTCTTAAAAGGTGTAACTAGAAGTTCTGTCAATGATTTTATTCAAGTGGCGCAATACATTGAGTCACCCGAGGTTATTGAAGCAATTAAACCACTTGTACTCTCCATCACTAATATCAAAAGTGTTACTGATATTTATCACGTTTTTGATGAAGAAGCAAATAATAAAACGATAGTTGGAAAAAATATTATGGAGTTTTAATGATGAATGATACTATACTATATGCGGTGGGAGAAATCCATGAAGGAACCATCACGGGAATTCAACCCTATGGTGCATTTGTTCTTTTTCCAAATGGCCAGCAAGGTTTAATTCATATTTCCGAAATTTCCTCTCGCTTTGTTAGAAGTATAAACGACTATGTTCAAATTGGAAAAATGGTGCGCGTCAAGATTATTGGCGAAGATGCCCAAAACCATTACTTGCGTTTATCCTTAAAACAGATGGTTGAAAGGGAACGGCAAATTGTTCGTAGACCACCAGTATTAAAAAGAAAAAGGAAAAACGACGATGAAGCAAAAGATTTCCAAGCCTTAGCCGACCATTTAGACCAATGGATAGAAGATGCTTGGGAAAAAGAGGAGAAAACAAAATGATTCAATTAGATTTAACACACACACATACCGATGTGAAATTCGAAGATTATCAAGAGAAAGTTAAAAAAATCCATCACATGATTTTAGATAAGACCGGTGCTGGAAATGATTTCTTAGGTTGGACCACTTGGCCAAGAGATTATGATAAAGAAGAAGTCCAACGCATGATTAAAGACGCGAAATACGTTAGAGAACATTTCGATGTCTTAGTCGTTTGTGGTATTGGCGGTTCTTATTTAGGCGCTCGCGCAGCCATTGAAGCTTTAAATGGTTTATTTCCAAATGACCATTTAAAAATCATTTATATGGGCCAAACTTTTTCACCTAAATATTTAGCCCAAGTCATGGACTATTTAAAAGACAAAAACTTTGCCATTAACGTAATTTCTAAATCAGGTACCACCACTGAAACTTCTATTTCTTTCCGTTTATTACGTGAAATGCTAGAAGCTAAAATTGGTAAAGAAGCCGCTAAAAAAGCCATTTATGCGACAACCGATAAAGAAAAAGGTGCTTTAAAAACTTTATCCACCCAAGAAGGATATACTACTTATGTTCTTCCTGATGATATCGGTGGCCGTTACTCTGTTTTAACCGCAGTTGGTCTTTTCCCTATTGCTTGTAGTGGCGTTAACATTCAAGAAATGTTAGATGGGGCAAGAGAAGCCATGGAACTTTATAACAACGAAGATTTATCTACCAATATTTGTTATCAATATGCTGTAATGAGAGATTATTTCTATCATCACCAAAAGAGTGTTGAAATGTTTGTTACCTATGAACCTTCTTTAACACAAATTGG
>DLKT01000059.1:9076-9492 GCA_002477825.1 Caryophanales bacterium UBA7581
AATCCGAAGGTAAAGAGAAAAAAGGTTTGCTTCCTTCTTCTGTCACCTTCTCTACGGACTTACACTCAATGGGTCAATATATTCAAGATGGCACTCCACTTCTCTTTGAAACCGTTATTTATGTCGATTCTCCAAAAGAAGATATTATCGTACCTCATGATGAACAAAACTTAGATGGATTAAATTACTTAGAAGGCAAAGCACTCTCTTTCGTCAATGAAAAAGCCTTCCTTGGTACTTTAGATGCTCATGCGGAAAGCGGACACGTCCCAACGATGGTTCTTCACGTTGATCAAATGAACGCTCATAACTTAGGTCATTTATTCTTCTTCTTTATGCAAGCTTGCGCTATGAGTGCTTATTTATTAGAAATCAACCCATTCAACCAACCGGGTGTTGAAATTTATAAGAAGAAT
>DLKT01000059.1:9550-9781 GCA_002477825.1 Caryophanales bacterium UBA7581
GAATATGTTCCATCTTCTTGGAAAAAAAGGTTATTAATTTGATTTTTAGATAGCCCTAGAAAACCCTAAAAATCTAGGGCTTATCTCTATTTTAAAACACCTTAAACACGCGGCTTTTCACATTTTGAAAATTTGCTAAATTTTTTTAAAAATCTAATTGACTAAAAGTAGCAAGAATGATATATTATATAAGCACGCGTGTCCCATGGATGTTTAGCTCAGCTGGGAGAG
>DLKT01000059.1:9819-10121 GCA_002477825.1 Caryophanales bacterium UBA7581
AGCATCGCCTTTACACGGCGGGGGTCGGCGGTTCGATCCCGTCAACATCCACCATTCTTCGTATCTATATTTGGAGGAGTAGCGAAGTGGCCAAACGCGGTTGACTGTAAATCAATTCCTTAGGGTTCGGTGGTCCAAATCCACCCTCCTCCACCATCTTCTTTGGGGTATAGCCAAGTGGTAAGGCAACAGACTTTGACTCTGTCATTTCCCTGGTCCGATCCCAGGTACCCCAGCCAATTTTGACCCGTTAGCTCAGTCGGTAGAGCACTTGACTTTTAATCAAGGGGTCTGGAGTTCGA
>DLKT01000040.1 GCA_002477825.1 Caryophanales bacterium UBA7581
ATATTACTTCATTTCAGATAATAAGTAAAGAATAATTTTTAATACTTTTCCTTAACTTAAATCATTAAATAGCCATCTAAGTAAAGTTTTGCGTTAAAAATTTTACTTATTCGTTTTGAAGAAACAAAATAAATATCGTCAGTGCATAAATGACGATCGTTAAAAATTTAAAGAAACGAACCGTATGCATTCTTCTTTTAATTTTCTTTTCTTCAATAAATTGATTGGTTTCATTATCAAATTGCTCATAATGATTACTAAAACCTAATGCCTTTTCTTTAAAATCATTAATAAAAATAGTTACATCTTGGTCCACCTGTACATTGGCTTCATAATTGAGTAAATATGGGCACTTATTATATTTTGGTGAGAATAGGCCAAATAAACCAATAAGATAAAATAGTAAAAATTTTCCAAACCAATGCTCATCCACTAATTCATTATAAGAAATAATTTTTAAATTAATTTCTTTATCTGAAGGTACTTCAAAAGAATAAAAACCCTTTTTCTCCTTTTTTAAAGTAACTATTTTATCGTCCACTAACACAAGTGGAGAAATCTTTTTGGTATTATATCTTAATTCTATACGTGCCATGAAAAATTCACCACCAAAGATACGATAAATAAAATAAAAGTAAGAACCATGCCGACCAAGTTATATATTTTTCTTTTTCGATTTACATTTTCCTTTAGAAGAATTAAAAAGGAAAGAAGAAATAAAGCGCAGGCAGCAATTGAAACATACTTAATATATCCAGAAATGCCATTAAAGAAATCATAGAAAGATTGAAGCGTTGCGCTATCAGAGAAATTCAAAAACTTTTTTCCAAAAGAACGATAATTTGGATCTAAGAAAGGAATGCCAAGTGAGAATATTCCAATCAAAAACCAAAAAATAACCAAAACAAGCATAAAAACTACTAAGAGTGCAAAGATGACAGACGAAACTGTTGGAACAATCACCATTAAATAACTGCAAATAAAAAGTAAGCTCGCCATTTTAGAAAAAGTGGTCGCTAACCGATCAATTCGATAATATTTTTTTACGTTATCCATTTTATCCCCCATTTTTTTAAATTTTAACCGATAACGCTATTTCTGTCAAATTTAACTCAAGCGAAAATTTTATGGAGGATTCTATTTGATCCCCCAAATCTACTAAAAATAAATTCTTTATTTCTTCGTTTTTAATGTATTAATAGTAGCTTCAATTTGTGTAGTTAACCAAAGATCTAGTTCGCCATAATTGGTTTGAATGAATTCTTTTACATCTTTAGTCATCTGACTTAAAGCGATATCTTTAGCTTTAGTTAAAGCGAGCATTTGGCTTTCTTTATCAAATTTTCCTTCTTTTTTTAAAGCGTCCACATAGGTTTGAAATACTGTTTTTACAGCGCTTACCACGATTTCTGTAGCGGTTTTAATCATCTTATTTGCTTTTTCATTTTTGATTTTAGTAGATAACCAACTCACCAGTTTAGCACCAAGTAAACTAATCACTGGAATAACGACCGCAGTCACTAATAATATTAATGAGCATTTCATTCATTTACTTTCGTCCCATTTATATGAATGAAATCACAATTGAAATGGTCTTCCATTTTTTGTTCAATTTTTATTATTCTTTCTTGTAAGTCATAATATTTCTTCTCTAGTTTATCTAACGTTTTTTCATTGCGTTCCATTGATTTTTTTATATAACTAATATCCGCAAGAAAAGCACCTTCGTTCTTCCCTTCTTGTTTATTATCACCATTTGAGTTTCTTTTAAAAGCTAGAAAAGCAAATAATATCGAAGAAAAAGACGAAGCAACTGAAATGATAGTCAATACGATTTCTAAGCGATCCACTTTCTATTTCCCCTTTGTTTTGAAACAATGATGACTTATTAAAAAGACTTTTTATAAGCACCAAATCAAAAGTGTTTCTTACTTTTATATATGAAAATAAGAAAATATGGTTATTGAAATAAAAAAGTTTCCACTATAGCCCCTGAGAATAATTTGAAAGTAGAAACTTTTTTAATTAATTGATTATATTTATGTTCAAAAATTTTTATTGAAGAAAACTTATTACAAATTTTCTAAAAGAAGGAAATCAGTAATATTTATACATTTGATTCCATTTTCATTTCCCATCGCTAATCTATCCATACTAACAACATATTTCGGATAATGATCATTGATTTGTAATAGATTCGATATTTCTCTATCGGAATCAGTAGGTAATTCTTTACATACTTGTACATATATTTTTTCATCACGACAGATAGCAATAAAATCAATTTCTTTATCCAAATATTTACCTACATAAACATCATAACCCCGACGACGTAATTCAAGATAAATAATATTTTCAAGTGCCGCAGCAATTCCTTTAGTATTGAAACCAAACTGAGAGTATTTAAATGAAATATCAGCTAGATAAAATTTTTCTTGCGTTTTCAAGACTGATTTTCCTTGAATATCAAACCGGTTACAGCGATATATTACAAAAGCCTCTTCTAACCAACTTAAATAGTTATAAACCGTTTCAATCGTTATTGCTCTTCGTTCGCTTTTTAAAAAATTAACAATAGAATTAGTAGAAAAAGTTTTTCCCATGTTTTCCATAACAAATCGGACAACACGGTCAAATAACTCTTTATTTAAAATTTTATGTCTTCTAGCAATGTCATTGCTTATTACTGTCGAATAAATACCTTCCACTATTTGATATGCATCATGTGTGTCACTATTTAAAGTGGCAATTAAAGGAAATCCACCGTAAAGTAAATATTGTTTAAACAATTCATCATTGGACAACTTTTGATTATTTTTAAATTCTTTAAATTCCTTAAATGAAAGAGTAAAAATATTAATTTGAATGAAACGTCCTGAAAGATATGTAGATATTTCACTCGCAAGTAACTTAGAATTTGAACCCGTTATATAAATATCTACATCAAAATTTTCAAATAAGCTATTTACAACTTTTTCCCAACCGTCTATTTCTTGTACTTCATCTAAAAGAAGATAACAGTGACCTTTATCTTGTATTGCGCTTTTGATCTCTTTATACATATCTTGAGCATTATAATTGACTTCAAATTCATTTGTAGCATAATTCATTTGAAAGATATTATCGCTTGAGATTTTGTATTCTTCCATTAAAAGATTTTTAAACATCGCTAACACAGTGGATTTTCCACAGCGACGAATGCCAACAAGAATTTTTATAATTTTTATATCTTTAAACTTCAATAATTTATTAATATAATCCGGTCTTTGTATCATGCTTTATCTCCTCCATCCTTTATTATTGTACCGAAAAAAGCAAATGTAAACAATAGTTTTTCGGAAAAGTCAGTAAAAACTTATTGAAAAACAAAAATTTTTCGGAAAAGTGAGTAAAAACTTTTACGAAAAGTAAAGCTTCTGAAATGCAAGTCCAAAACTTTGTCAAAAGCAGAAGTTTCAGACTTTGAGGTCAAAAACTTTTTTCTATTTAAGACTCTTTATAAAAAAAGAGCTGACTAGTGCAATTTAAATCAAACCTATAACTTTTCTTATGTATATGTGACTATCTATACTGTTACAATTTGTTCAAAATGCTTATAGTTAAAAAAAGCCCACTATGAATTTTTTATCCTAATGGGATAAACTAACACTAAATGATTTTACTCCAACATAATACTTTTAATAGAAAGCCTTTTTACACTGCTGGAATATAGATACATCACAAATTCATAAACAATTACAAAAAGAGCTAGTGTTATAAAAAACGTTTTGTAATTAAAACTATATTTCGGTACATTTTCAACATTTTCAAAAACTACGGACATCATCCATCGAAGCAATCCATATTGATATGCTGTGCCAATTGCAAAACCTATATAGGAAATTGGACGGTAAGCACCCAAAATGTAATGACTACAAGTTACATTATCATAGCCAAAAACACGCATCATTGCTATTGTCTTTGTATTACCTCTTACTACACTCGAAAGAGAGAGAAATAATGTTACAAACGCAAGTATTAGTCCAATTGATAAAACCATAATGGCAAATGTTTCACTTGCAAGATCTGTCATTGAAAGGGACATTTGCACCATTGCCGAAAAGCAAAACGCCGAAAACCAAACAAAAAAGGCAAGCGATTTTCTACTTTTTAGTGTCACTATTCGTAAATCTTTCAAAAAAGATATATTTTCTTTTTCACCCTTACCTAACTTAACTTTAATATTTTGTTTTTCACGAAGCAAATCTAACGCTGGACTTCTTAGTTTAAGGTAAGCAAACAATACCGATATTATAATAAAAGCAATTGTTGGTACACCTACTAGACAAAATATTAATAATGGATGAAATTGAACATCGAGTTTTGGAATCAAAGTTTGTAAGTCTGGAACTTGTTTTTGATAAAATGTCGGAAGATATAGATATCCGATTGTAAACCCCAAAATACAGCCAACAAATACGGAAAGTCCAAAAACCCAAAAATGCTTTGCAATTTTGATGTTTGAATAGCCAAGTGCTTTGAGTATTCCCAATTCTTTGCTATGTGTGGATATATAATTCTTCACATAAAATAGCAGCATAACGACAGATGTTGCTATCAAACAGCCGCTTGAAACGCCAACTATAACCTTGCCCATAAGAACCTGCGCATTATAAATTGCCATTCCCTCTTCGGTTGTTATTGCATCTTTGACTGCCATAAGATCCATATTGTAACTCAAAAACAACGTACAAACAAAAACAGCACAACACGCTATAATAGCAATTCCAGCTAATTTAATCGTATCTTTTAATCTAATTACCATCGTACTACCACCCAATCTCATAAGCAGTTTTTTGTGTCGGGTTAGTGATAATTTCTTCTATTTTTCCACTATTCATTCTGATAATCGTATTTGCTATTTCTGCGATATTAGCGTTATGTGTAACCATTATGACTGTAAAACCATACTCTTTATGTAACTTACAAATATAATCAAGGACTTGTCGTCCTGTCATTTCATCAAGAGCTCCTGTTGGTTCATCTAAAAACAAAACCTTTGGTTTTTTGGCCAATGCGCGAGCAATTGAAACTCGTTGTTGCTCGCCACCAGAAAGTTCCGAGGGATATTTTTTAATTTTATCTTCAAGCCCAACTGCTTTGATGATTTCTTTATAATTGCTATTCTCTGCTAAATCTGCACCCATACGGATATTTTTTTCAACCGTCATATTTGGAAGCAAATAATATTGTTGAAAAATAAAGCCAATGTTATCTTTACGGAACTTTGTCAATGCTTTGTCTGAAAGTTGAGTGATATCCACGCCATCATATTCGATACTGCCATTATCCGCTCTTTCAAGTCCTGATAAACAATTAAGAAGCGTAGATTTTCCTGAACCAGACGCGCCTAAAATTACGGTAAAATTTCCATCTGCAATTTGCAAATCAATACCTTTTAGCACTTCTATTTTAATTTCACCAGAACCATAGGTTTTTTTGATATCTTTTGCTTTAATCATCGTGCATCTCCATTTTTATAACGACATTTTAGTCCCTCATAACCATCGGTCAATGCTTGACTTACAAACGACTCATCAAAGTCCAAATAGTTTGTAGCTATCATTGATGCAATACCATGCGTAAATGCCCACATTTCAAGATAAAACAATTTTGCTTCTTCTTTGCTTATATTAACTTGTTTACTAATTAATCCTATCAGTGCATCCATTTCTTGTGGATTCTCTTTAATTGTTTCTTGTGAGCGATCACGCATAAATAACAGTTTAAAAAGTTCCTTTTCTTCTTTTGCAAAACGAATATATGCCATACCACTCGCTTTAAATTGGACATATTTACCACTCGTCATTTCTTCGTTTCTGCATGTTTGATACAAGTCATTTGCCGCTTTTATGATTGCCTGTTGAACTTCTTCCATATTGCTAAAATGACTAAAAACTGGGCGTGATGATGTGCCGAGTTTTTCTCCTAACGCACGGGCTGAAACCGCGCCAAAGCCTTTTTCCCTAGTCAAATCAAGTGCGACTTTTATGATTTCATCTTTTGTAAATAAAAAATCTCTTGGCATATTGAACCATCCTTTTATGTATCACGTGTTGCGTTACACGTGTGATTTTATTATACTTTGATTCGTTTAGTTTGTCAAAAGATTCATATAAATTAAATATTTTAGCCTGTTTAAACTGTTATTTTCTTATAGTTATCGTTCTATTGCCTTCGTTTTGAACTATTCAAAATTTTCGAGTAGTTACTTTTTCTGCTAATTCGCTATTTGGTAAAATCATATTTATTAAGATTATTTTTTTCTTAATAACATTATTAGCAGTAAGATTTTCTAAGCCACCAGAATTAGCATAGGTAATAATATCATCAACAAATTGTTCTATAACATTGTTTGTTTCATCTAAAGTTACGACATTCATTTTCTTCAAATTAATTACCTTCTCTTTAAATTTTTAAGCTAGATTCCACAGTTAAATCAAGATGGTGTGCAAGACTAAATGTTGCAAAATGAAACACGTCTTATCCTGTTTTTAAATTATATGTCACAAATTTGAAATAATTTTAAATTTGTGACACATATTAAGTTAACCTTAATTTATCCTCAATTAAATAATTAAGTTCCGTTTTACAATGGAATGGAAGGCAACAAAATGTACTACTCAAGAAAAAAGGTTTGCATCAAACCTATGACTTCGATATGTGTAGGATAACCAATTTTAATACAATTTGCGTACGCCCCTCAAAAAATGCGTACAGTTGAAAAGAAAAAACCTCCCAACAAGTAGGAGGTCTATAACTGTTTCCGTCACCGAATGTGCGCTAGCCTTTTAACGTGGTCCTAGGCGCTACGCTGTCCACGATTCGATTTTCGCGCTGGTCATAGGGCAATTCACAGGTATTATTTTGATAAGTACGTGGATTCTCCTTGGATTGGGTGCTGTTTTGTTGATACTTGATGTGTTACTTATGAAGGGTGTTGCTAAAAACTTCACTTATGAAAAACTGTTGAGATAGAATTGAACTATTGAGTTTTGGAACTGAGAAATTAAAAAGGCAAGGAAAGTCGAGAAAAAATTGTCGTCTACGCTATAATTATTGTCTGTAAGGAGATGAAGGAATATGAAAGAACAGATTTTGGCTGTCCAGCGGATGCAGGATTATATCGAGAAGAATAATGCAAAAGAAATCAATTTGTCGGACTTAGCGCGCGCGTCGTTGTTTTCTCCGTGGTATTCTTATCGACTGTTCCGTGACTCTCTTGGGTTGACGCCGACTGAGTATATCCGCAAGTATCGGCTCACGCAGGCGGCAAAAAAACTTAAAAGCGGTAAAATCAAGGTTATTGACGCAGCGTTTGACGCAGGCTTTTTGAATGTGGATACCTTCACACGGGCATTTTACAGAGAATTTGGGCTGAACCCAAGCGACTATATGAAAAATCCGGTTCCTGTCACCTTCTTTATTCCTTACGGTGCAAAATATCGAGAATTAAAAAAGGAGGACATCGACGTGTCAAACATTCAACCTATTTTCATTCAGGTTATCCGTAAGCCGGAACGCCTATGCATTATCAAACGTGGCAAGCAAGCGACAGACTATTTCCCGTACTGCGAAGAAGTCAGTTGTGACGTTTGGGGTATTCTTATGAGTATGAAGTCGCTCTGTGGAGAACCGGTTTCCATGTGGTTACCCGAAAAATACAAAAAGCCGAATACATCCACCTATGTGCAGGGTGTCGAGGTCGAAACCGACTACACGGGAATCATTCCGGAAGGATTTGAAACCATTCATCTGCCCGAAGCAGAATATCTGATGTTTCAAGGACCATCTTTCCGCGAAGAGGATTATTGCGAAGCTATCCGCGCGGTACAAACGGCAATGGATAGTTACGATCCATCCGTCATTGGCTACCGCTGGGACGATGAAAATCCGCGCATTCAATTAGAACCTCGCGGACAGCGCGGATACATTGAGCTGAGAGCCGTGTGTAAATGTCAATGATATTTTTAATAAAAAATAGAAACAATAATTAATAAAAAATGGAATTATAATATTAATAATGTAAGAGATAGCATTAGCTTGTTAATAGGTAAAATGCTATCTCTATTTACGTTTAATTAAATATATTCTTAGTTCCATAAGAAGGGCCATCAATCGTTCCGTAACAATACCTATCGTCCCGTTGATAAGGCTTTCGTTCCGTAACAATAATAAAAAGAAAAAGAGCCCCGTAAAAATGCCGCTTGGCACTTCTACAGGGCTCTGAATATTGCTGGCGGAAAGGATAAAGGTTCCTATCTGCAAAGAAAAAAGGTCTGACACAATTTGAATCAAAACCTATGCTTTTCTTATGTGTAGGATAACCAATTTTAATACAATTTGCGTACGCCTCTGAAAAAATGCGTACAGTCAAAAAAAGAGACTACCCATTTAGGCAATCTCCTATCATACTATTATATTGCTTTTGTTCTTGCCATAGAATAACATCAACTATCAACTTGCAGTTTTTAGTCATTCTGTTAATTAGCAAAGTAAAT